>JALZGN010000110.1 GCA_030861005.1 Actinomycetota bacterium | reverse complement strand
CATTGCCTGGTTCAAAGACCCGGCCGGTCACGTTCTTTCGGTGCTCCAAACCGAGTAGCCCCTTCATCCGACGAACGCGGCATCCGGGTCGGTGAGTATCCGGCCTTTGGGACGGTGGGCGAGGCGGAGCACTTCCAAGGCGCAACCTTCGCAACGCCGGCTCGATCAAGCGGGGGCGCGACACGACCTCTGAAGTCGCAAGCGCTTCTCCGTGCGACGAGCGTGGCCACGGCATAAGGTCGCCCGTACTGGCAACGAAGGAAAGGGAGCGACGTGGCCCGAAAGACGGTTCTCGTGTCGGATCTGACCGGGAAGGAGATCGAGGAGAAGAACGCGGCACAGGTCGTCATCAACTACGGAGACGCTCGCCGCGGCCGCGTCGTCCTCGACGTGAACGCAGACGAGGTCGATGACCTCGCGCACGAGGGTCAGCGCCAGGGCAGGCGCGGGCGCCGGGTGCGCGGAGAGAGATCGGCGTAGGAGCGCCGGCGGCGGTCTGCCGGTTGGGCGCATCACCGATTGTGGGCGAGGCCCCGTCTTGGCGCCTGTCCGGACGTCATCTGGGGATACGGTCTTGGGGACAGGTTGGAGGTTTCTCAGGGAGTGTCAGGGCTCCTCGGGGAGGGGTGCGGCTGACCACGGAAGTACCGCAGTAGCAGGCAGAACCCGCAACTAAGCGCTGTTCCTCGGGCTCCCTCCCGGAGCGCGAATCCTCCATGGTAAGGGGGGAGTCGACGGGTTGAGTCCGTCAGATAGCTTCGCTGGAATGCCTGCAAATCGACAACTGGGTTTGCCTCGATTGCAAAACGGTTGTCACGCGCGGGCACGCGCGGGCACTCGCTGTGTTCCCTCGTCGCGACGCAGCGCAAGCCGAATTGTGCTTGTCCAAGCCGATCCGAACGCGTGTGACCCCCTCTGTACCGAACGACGAGGAGACGGCGTCGACGCGGCTTGGTTATGCGAGCGGGCGGTCGACGATGTAGCGCGAGGCGCGGCGGGTCCAGTTCATTGCGCCACCTCCAGTCGTGAGTGGCAGCGGTCGGAGTTGCCTCTTCACAAGACTTGATGAGAGTCTGTACGCGGTGGGCATGGGGTCGCCTCGCGCGCTGGAGCGTTACGCCTGGGTCGGAGGCGTGCTGTATGTCGTCGCGCTGCTCGCGGAGGGTGTCCTCTCGTTCGGCTTCAAGATCAGTCAGAACGACTCGGCAGCGAAGATCGCGAACTCGCTTGACGACCACCAGAAGCGTCTGATCCTCGTCTTCTGTCTCTGCATCGTCTACGGTGCCGGCTTTGTCATCTACCTGACGCGAGTGGATGATCTGCTGCGGCGGGCGAGCACCGAGCGCCGCTTCTTCGCCTCGTGGGTGCTGATCGGCGGCGTGCTGTTCGTCACCCTCCACGGCATCAGCGACGTTGGCATCTACCGTCTGCTGGCGGGGAAGGTCGCTGCCTACTCGGCGGAGCACGAGCACGGCCTCTCCTACACGCTGTATTTGCTCACCTTTGCGCTCGACAGCGTCGGCGACGTGTTCGGCAGCTTTTTCATGCTCGGCAGCGGCCTGCTTGTTCTCACAAGCCGCGTCCTCCCTCGATGGCTTGGCTGGGTCGCAATTGCGGCCAGCCCATTCCTGCTCGTACAGGCGTTCGGACTCGGCGGAGTCGTCGCCAACTTCGGGCTCGCGCTCGATCTGGTCGCGTTCCTGCTCCTCCTGATCTTCGTCCTCGCGAGCAGCGTGATCGGACTCACACGCCGCTTCGTCACCGCGGCAGCTGCCTAGCTGCGCGGCCGCCTCGAGGGAACACTGAGGGAACACCACCGCGGCCATCGCCGTCCACCGCGATCACTCGTCTTCGTCCGTTTCCTTCTTCTTGCGCGGCTTTCACGCCCGCGGCGTACCGCGAGTGCCTTGCTTCCCTCCTCGTTGCTCGATGGCAAGGAGGGGGCGACGGTTCGAGTCCGTCAGAGGCTTGAAAACTCGCGCAAATCGGATCTTGTTTTATGTGCTGAATCGCCGGTAAGGAGGGAGTCAGTACAAGGGCGGAAATGCGGTGATTGCAGGGCTTCTCTGTACGAACCTCTCCCACTCTTGTACTCCTGGCCGTCGCGAGGTCGCACCCGCTCCCGATCTCGACCGCTCAGTCGGTGAGCTTCACGAGAATCAGCCACGCGTTCACTACTCCTCCGCGTCAGGGGGACCTCGCTCCCGACGTTCGAGCACGGGTCCACGAAGCGACTGCCGCACGGAGCCGATCCCGGTTCGCAGCGAATTGCCGATTCGCCCAGCCGTTTGCGCCCGATGGGTGCGGAAAGCCGATCAGACAGCGATCGAGGAACGGGACCTCGAGCGAGAGGAGCGCCCGGGTGACGGCTGAGCCCATCGGGACGATCACCGCTTCCGGCGTCCCGCGCAACTCGGGGATCAGGAGACGGGAGATGAGGCTGCGCAAGAGCGGACTCGCCTGCGGTCGTGGTGAGACGCCCCGATAGTTCGCCATCGCGTTGCCGACGAAGACGGGATAGCGGACGAGCGAGGTCGTATGCAGGCTCGCCGGCTCGTCGAAGAGCTCCGCCGAGCGCTCGACGCCGAGGGCCTGGTTGACGCCGAGGTCATCCAGCCACCCCGCAATCCGGGGCCGCATGCCCGCGAACGAAGCGGCGGTCTTCACCGCGCGTTGCGCATCGGCGTCGCTTGCGCCTCGGTGGCGCTCCGCGCGGTACGTCTCGATCGCGATGCACATCTGTTGCCAGCCTGGCGTGAGGCCCAAGAGGACGAGACGAGCCTCGGCATTCACGTTGTCGAACGGCGCGTAGAAGACTGACAATCGTCCCTCGCGCGCGATGAGAAGCTCGTCGCCTTCCAGTACCGACCGGTCGACGCGGCCGCCGCGGATCAACGCGGCCTCAGGGACGGACAGGACGGCTTCGGTCAAGACGGGCAGTGTGTGCGGGCCGCGATCGACAAGACTCGGCCCCGCATCTCCATCGGTAACACCAGCGTTCGACCTTACGCCCAGGGGTCTGTCTGGGATGCCGTACGTCTTCTCCTCGACGAGCTCAAGGCGAGCGGCACGATCAAGACGGCGACGTTCCACGGCCATCGGCAGCCGCTCCGAAGAAGCTGATGTTGTCACCGGGAGAAAGGGGGACAACGTGGCAAAACCCATCATCTGCGGCGTTGGCGGCTCGCTAGATTCGCGGCGCGCGTTAGATGTCGAAGCTTGGAGCGTCCCGCTCCGCCTCCCGCGCCAGGCCGTCCGCGAGCTCAGCTAAGAACCGGCGAAGCCCGCGCCGGAGAAGCCAGCCCGTGCCCGGGATCTTCGCCCCGAATCGCGAGTGCCAGCGGATATGGGTTCCCGCATCCCGCGTGGGTGTGAGCGTGACGTCACCCCGGTAGTCCCGCACCGGAAGGGCGGAAGTCGACTCGTACGCGTAGCGACGCGGAGGCTCGAACACGACTACGCGGTCGCGCCCGCTAATGCGACCCCTCCGGTTTTGCCTCACCTCACCGACGCCCTCACCGCCTTCGACGTGCACCTCATCGAAGCCCGCCCACCGAGTCCA
>JALZGN010000102.1 GCA_030861005.1 Actinomycetota bacterium | reverse complement strand
AGCCCGTCGGTCCTGTGACCAAGACGAGGCCGCGAACGCGGCGCGAAAGGTCGTTGAGCGCGTCAGGAAGTCCCAGCTCGTCGACTGTCTTGATCTTGGCGGGGATCAGTCGAAACGCCCCGCAGAGGCTCTGCCGCTGGAAGTAGACGTTGGCCCGGAAACGAGCGAGGCCGGCAAGGGCGTATGCGAGGTCGAGCTGACGCTTGATCTCGAGCTGCTTCTGCTGCTCGGTGGAGAGCATCCGGTAGAGCAGGCTCTGCGTGTCGTCCGGCCTCAGCGGCTCGAGACCCTCGAGGCGCTCGAGGTGGCCGTTCACCCGAATCACGGGCGGAATACCGGCCGTGATATGGAGATCTGACGCGCCCCGGGCGACTACGCGCTCGAGCAGCTCATCGATCGAGTAGAGATTCGTGCTCATCATCGTGCTCGAAGAACTCGCCATTTCCCGGCCGATGGGCCGATCGCTTGCCGTCTATTCCGAACGTTGCCGGTGGTCGGTTCCGTCGCGGAAGGGGCACCGCCTCGGCGCCCTTCCGCACGGGGCTAGCAGCTGTCCTTTTCGATGTTTGCCGACGGTCCGCTCTTGTGGAACGTCTTCCCGCCGACGGTGCTCTGGACGCAGTACGTCTGGCCCGCCGCGCTCGGGATCGCGATCGTGCTCGAGATGCCCGAGTCGTAGTTCTTCTTGAGCAGTGTCGGCGTCATGCCGTCGTACGCCTGGTTGTCGGCGTAGTAGGCCTCGATCGCCGGGATCGCCGAGCGAACGTTGGCCTGCGCCGCCGACTCGTTCGCCCGATCGCGAAAGCCGAGATACGACGGAACCGCGATCGCGAGCAGAATCCCGACGATCACGATGACGACGAGAAGCTCGATGAGCGTGAACCCCTCATCGCTTGCGCGTCTTGCCGCGACGGTCTTGAAACGATGGAACATCTTCACGGTCCTCCTTGGGGTAGCCGCATCCTCTGCGCCGTGTCTATCGGGTTCGGAATGGGTCGACCCATCCCCCTTCCAGGTGATCGACGCCCGAGCAACAGGGGCAAGGAGGTGCCGCGAACGTGCGAGACCGGCATCCCTTCGGGCTGATTCTCCGTGCGCGAGCCGAGCGAGGGACGGCGCCGTCCGGAATCGACCTGGGAGACCTCGCGTACGGGCGTGCACGTGGGACCGCGCGCGCGGCCGGTATCCGAGGCTGGTGAAGATTCAAGGCGCCCGCGAGGCGAGCCGATACGTCAGCGAGTGAAGCCGGTACGACTCGCGGAAGTCGAGCTTCGACCTCGCCTTGGGAACCTGCTCGTCGAGTTCGGCGCGATCACGCGCGAGCAACTCGACGCCGCGCTTGCCGAGAAGGGGCGAAGCGGTCAGCGCTTGGGGGAGATTCTCCTCGAGCGCGGCTGGGCCAGCGAAAGGGCGCTCGCGCGAGCGCTCGCGGAACAGTACGACCTCGCGTTCGTCGATCTCGCTTCCGCGCCGCCCGACCAGAACGTCGCCGCGCTTCTCCCGGAGTCGTTCGCGCGCCGGCTACGGGCGCTTCCGATCGGGTTCGCCGACGACGACGAGACCCTTCTCGTTGCCGTCGCCGACCCGACCAACGTCGTAACGTCCGACGACCTTCGAATGGCTCTCGGCGTGAACGTGCGGCTTGTCGTGACCGAGTCCTCGCAGATCGACCGCGCGATCTCGAGCATCTATGGAAGTGGCGACGAGGTTGAGCTGGCGGCCGGGTCGACCTCCGTCGGGCGCCGCCGGCAGGAGTCGATCGACGCGAACGCGGCCGAGAGCGCGCCGGTCATCGGGCTCGTCAACGCGGTCATCCGCCAGGCGATCGAGCGGCGCGTCTCCGACATTCACTTCGAGCCTCAGCCTTCAGGGCTCGTCGTTCGCGGCCGCGTGGACGGGGTGATGCGCCAGCTCGATGTCATCCCTCACGAGATGCAGCACGCCGTCGTCTCACGCCTGAAGGTGATGGGCGAGCTCGACATCGCCGAGCGGCGCCTTCCGCAGGATGGCCGCGTCTCGATCAAGTTCGGGCGGACGTCGATGGACCTTCGAATGGCGATCCTGCCGACGATCCACGGGGAGCAGATCGTGCTCCGAATCCTGTACCTCCGCGACTCGCCGGCACGCGACCTGACCGAGCTCGGCATGGCGGCGGACACCGAGGCGGAGTTCCGGCGGGCGATCACGCGCCCGCACGGTTGCGTCATCACCTGCGGGCCGACCGGAAGCGGCAAGACGACGACCCTCTATGCGGCGCTCGAGACGCTGAACGAGCCAGGGCGCGTCCTGACGACGATCGAGGATCCGGTCGAGTCGCAGATCGACGGCGTGAACCAGATCGAAGTGAACCCGAAGGCCGGCCTCACCTTCGCGCGCGGCCTCCGAACCGTCCTTCGCTCCGACCCCGACGTCCTTCTCGTCGGCGAGATCCGTGACGAAGAGACGGCCCGGATCGCGGTGCAAGCCGCGATGACCGGTCATCTCGTCCTCACGACCCTCCACGCCCAAGACGCGGCGAGCTCCATCGCCCGGCTAAAGGACATGGGTATCAGCCCTCTCTTGATCTCGACCGCGGTGAACTGCGTGATCGCGCAGCGGCTCGTACGCCGGCTCTGCAGCGAGTGTCGCGAGCCCTACCGGGCCGATGCCGCGTTTCTGCGCGGACGCGGCATCGCGCCGTCCGGTGGCGACGGGGACGTGACGCTCTATCGCGCGCGCGGCTGCGTCGCGTGCGGCGACGGCTATTCGGGCCGACTCGGGATCTACGAGCTCCTACCGATCCGCGGAGCGGTCGCGCGACTGATGGAGGCTCCGACCGAGGAGATCGCCGCCGCCGCTGTCTCGGAAGGCATGCGGACGCTCCACGACGACGCACTTCGCGTCTGTCTCTCGGGCGCCACCTCGATCGAGGAAGTGATGCGCGTGACGGGCGACCAGGATCTCCTGCGGATTCACTCCTAAGTGTCCCCTTCGCGGCGCTTGAAAAGCGGCCCGAAGACGTCGGAGATAAGCTCGTCGAAGTTCTCGGGAAGGTGCCCCTCGGGCGTCGCGAACTCGCGCAGGTGCAGGAGGTAGGCGCGCCACTCGCCCACTCGGTCGGGGAAGCGCTCCTCCGCCTCGTCGACGAGGCCGGCGAGAACG
>JALZGN010000083.1 GCA_030861005.1 Actinomycetota bacterium | reverse complement strand
GGGCCCCGGCGCGGGATGGGGTCCTAGACGCCGACCGTCTGGGGCGTTGCTTCGCGCTGCCTCGCGTGGACGCCCTCGGCGAATTCCTCGACGAGCTTCGTAGTGAACGCCGGAATGTCGTCCGGCTTACGGCTCGTGACGAGACCGGCGTCGACGTGCACCTCCTCGTCGACCCAGGTGCCGCCGGCGTTTCGGATGTCCGTCCGAAGCGACGGCCAGGACGTTAGCGTCCGGCCCCTCACGACGTCGGCCTCGACGAGCGTCCACGGGCCGTGGCAGATGGCGCCGACCGGCTTTCCCTCCTCGAAGAACGAACGCACGAACCGGACCGCGTCCTCGTTCATCCGGAGGTAGTCGGGATTCGCGACGCCGCCCGGGAGGACGAGACCGTCGTAGTCGGTCGGGTGAGCGTCGGCGGCGGCCTTGTCGACACGGAACGTCTCGCCCTTCTCCATATGGTTCACGCCCTGGATCTCGCCCGCCTCGAGCGAGACGAGCTCCACCTCGGCGCCGGCTTCCCGGATCGCCTTCCAGGGCTCCGTCAGCTCGACCTGCTCGACGCCGTCGGTGGCGAGGAACGCAATCTTCTTCCCCTGCAGCTCGTTCGCCATCGGAACCTCCTTGGTCACTTGCGGTATACCCTTCACGTACCGGGCGACGGATGCGGGCAAACGCCTTGCGAGGAGGCGTTAACACCGTTCTAATGGCGGCCCGATGGATCTCGGTCTCGCCGGACGGGCGTACGTCGTCGGAGGGGGGAGCAAGGGCCTCGGCCGCGCCGTCGCCGAGGAGCTCGTCCGCGACGGGGGGCGCGTTCTCGCCGTCTCCCGCGACGAGAGCGCGCTTCGCGCCGCGGTCGACGAGCTGGGGGAGGGCGCGAGCGCCTGTGCGGCCGATCTTGCCGATCCAGGCGCACCCGAGCGAGTCGCCGCCGCGGTGCGCGACGAGCTCGGGGGGCGCCTCGACGGCGTGCTCGTGAACCACGGCGGCCCGCCGCCGGGAAACGCGCTCGAGCTCTCCGACGACGACTGGCTCTCCTCGTTCGAGCTCGTCGTGCATGGACCGATTCGGCTGCTCCGGGAGCTCCTCCCGTCCTTCGTCGAGGGCGCGTCGATCGTCTTCGTCACCTCGTCGACGATCCGAGAGCCGATGCCCGGCCTCGATACGTCGAACGTCCTCCGGCCCGGCGTCGCCGCGCTCGTCAAGAGCCTCGGGCGCCAGCTCGGTCCGCGCATCCGCGTGAACAGCGTCGCGCCCGGGCGGATCGAGACCGACCGGGCGCGCTCGCTGGCCGAGTCGCGCGCGGCCGCAGCCGGAGTCGACGTCCAGGAGCAGCTCGCGCGGGACGCCGCGCGGATCCCGCTCGGGCGCTACGGCGAGCCGGCCGAGCTCGCGCGCGTCGCCGCATTTCTCCTCTCGCCCGCCGCCTCGTACGTGAGCGGCGCGAACCTCCAGGTCGACGGCGGCTTCCTCTCGGCCGTCCCGTAGAGCGTCTTACTCCTCGAGCTCGACGAGGACGGCGCCGCCCGTCACGCGGTCCCCCTCGACGACGTTGACGCGCCGGACGATCGCCTCGTAGGGCGACGTGAGCGGCGTCTCCATCTTCATCGCCTCGACGACGACGAGCGCCTGGCGGGCCTCCACGCGTTCGCCCTCGCGTACGAGCACGCGAATCACCGTTCCGGGCATCGGCGCGACGAGGGCACGCTCGGCTCGGCCGGTCCCGTCGACCGCGTGCGCGGCGGTCTCGACCCCGGGGGGCGGCGTCGGCCGTGGAGGTGGCGCCGCGTGATCGCGGTTCAGCCGCCAGTAGCCGCGCCAGGGCCGCGGAACGCGGGGCGGGCGCGAGAGCGGGGGGTGCTCGTCGAGGAACGCGGTCGTCGTTCGGCCGGCGCGCACGTCGGGATGGCGCACGAGCCAGCGGAGGAAGGCCAGGTTCGTCGTGACGCCGCGGACGCGGGTCTCGTCGAGCGCGTCCACGAGACGGGCGAGGGCGTCCTCACGCGTCTCCCCGCCCGCGACCAGCTTGGCGATCAGCGGGTCGTAGGCGACGGGGACCTCGTCGCCCGCCTCGACGCCGGCGTCGACGCGAACGCCGTCTGGGAGCTCGAGCTCCTCCACGCGACCGATCTCGGGGAGGAACGTAATTGGGTGCTCGGCGTAGAGACGCACCTCGAGCGCGTGCCCCTCGGGGTCGGACGAGCCCGTCGTCAGCGGCTCGCCGGCGGCGATCCTGATTTGCTCCGCGACGAGGTCGACGCCCGTCACGAGCTCGGTGAGGGGGTGCTCGACCTGGATCCGTGCGTTCAGCTCGAGGAAATAGAAGCGCTCGCCGTCAAGCATGAACTCGGCCGTGCCCGCGTTTCGGTAGTCGAGCGCGCCGGCGAGGGCGACCGCCGCCGCGGTCAGCTCGCGGCGAAGAGCCGGACCGAGCGCCGGCGAGGGGCTCTCCTCGAGGATCTTCTGGTGGCGGCGCTGGAGCGAGCACTCGCGCTCGCCGAGGTGGACGACCCCTCCGCGAGCGTCCGCCAGGATCTGAACCTCGACGTGGCGCGGCCGCTCGAGGAAGCGCTCGAAGAAGACCCGGTCGTCGCCGAAGCCGGCGAACGCCTCCCGCCGGGCCGCGGCGACAGCGGCGTCGAGCTCGGCGGGATGGCGAACGACCCGCATCCCGCGCCCGCCGCCCCCGGCGGCGGCCTTGATCATCAGGGGGAAGCCGACCTCGTCGGGCGACCCGGTCTCGACCACCGGGACCCCGGCCGACCTCGCGATCCGCTTCGCCTCGAGCTTGTCCCCCGACGCGCGCAGGACGTCGGGCGGCGGTCCTACCCAGGCGAGGCCGGCGTCGCCGACCGCCTCGGCAAGAGTCGCGCTCTCGGCGAGGAAGCCGTACCCCGGGTGGACGGCGTCGGCGCCGGCGTCGAGGGCGGCGGCGACGATCGCTTCCGGCGAGAGGTAGGACTCGATCTCGCGGACCTCGTCGGCGCGGCGCGTGTGGAACGCGCCCCGGTCGTCGGGCGCGGCGGCGGCGACGGTCGCGATCCCGAGGCGTCGGCACGTCCGGAAGATCCGCGCCGCGATCTCGCCTCGGTTGGCTACGAGGAGCCTTCGGATCTCCATGCCGCCGCTCGCTTCTCGAGGAAGGCGCGAAGGCCTTCCTGGCCCTCGTGGCTCGTTCGCATGCGCGCCGCCACGTGTGGGAGGTCGTCCCGGGGCGGCGGCTGACGGGCGAGCCGCTTCGCGGCGCGGGCGGCCTCCGGGCCCGAGGTCAGGAGCTCGTCGACGATCCGCGCGACGGCAGTGTCCGGGTCTTCGGCGACCTCGTCCACGAGGCTCACCCGAAGCGCCGCTTCCGCGCCGAACCGCTCGCCGGTCAGGAAGAACCGGCGGGCCGACGGCCCGATCTTCGCGAGGACGAAGGGCGAGATCACGGCGGGGATGATTCCGAGCTTGACCTCCGGGAACCCGAACACCGCGTCGGGGGCGGCGATCGCCGAGTCGGCGCAGGCGACGAGGCCCGAGCCGCCGCCGAGCACGTACCCGTGGACGCGCGCGACCACGGGCGCCGGGCAGCCGTCGATCGCCTCGAGCATGCGCAGGAGCCGCGCCGCGTCCTCGACGTTCTCGTCGTAGGAGAGCTCGATCGAGGAGCGCTGCCACTCCACGTCCGCCCCCGCGCAAAAGCTCGGTCCCTCGCCGGCGAGGACGACGGCGCGCGCGTCGCCGACGTCGGCGAAGGCGTCGGTGAGCTCCCCGATCAGGGCGGCGTCGAACGCGTTCCGGCGCTCGGGTCGCGCGAGGGTGACGCGAAGGACGGCGCCGTCGCGCTCGAGCCGGAGGGCGTTCACCGAGCGGCGAGGGTGCTCCACGAGGCCAGCACGGCCGAAAGGGACTCGTCGAGGATCGTCACCGCGAGGTCGATCTCGTCGGCCGTGATCGGAAGCGGGGGCGCCATGCGGAAGCAGTTCGCGCTCGTTCCCGCACGGACGATGTTCATCGAGAGGCCGCGGCGAAGGCACTCGGCGGTGACGGCGGCGCCGAGCGCGTTCGCGGGCTCGCGAGTGTCGCGGTCGGTGACGAGCTCGAGGCCGACGAGGAGCCCGCGCCCGCGGACGTCGCCGACCTGCTCGTGGCAGTCGGCGAGCTCGCGCAGGCGCGCAAGGAGAAGCTCGCCCGACGTCCGCGCGCGCGCGACGAGGCCCTCCTCCTCGATGACGTCGAGGACGGCGAGCCCGGCGGCGGCCGGGAGGGGGTCGGAGACGTGCGAGGTGACGTGGAGGAAGCCCTTGGCGACGCACGCGGCCTCGATCGCCGCACTCGTCACGGTGGCCGCGAGCGGCACGCCGCCGCCGAGCGTCTTCGAGACCGCGACCAGGTCGGGTACGACGCCGTCGTGCTGGAAGCCGAACATCGTCCCGAGGCGGCCGAAGCCGGTCTGCGCCTCGTCGACGACGAGGAGCATCCCGCGCTCGTCACAGCGCTCGCGCAGCCGACGGAGGTAACCGTCGGGCGGGACGATCACGCCGCCCGCGGACAGCAGCGGCTCGGCGACGACGGCCGAGAGGGAGCCGACTGACTGCTGGTCGAGGAGCTCGAACCCCGCCTCGAGACAGGTGCAGTCGCAGTCGCCGTCGCAGTGGCGGATCGGGCAGCGGTACGCGTAGGGGGCGGGGAGGGCGAAGGAGCCGGGGAGGAGGGGCCCGTACCCCGCGTGCGCCATCGAGAAGTTGACGGACGCGATCCCGGAGAGGAGGCCGTGGAAGCTCCGCGTGAGCCCGGCGATCTCGAAGCGGCCGGTGAACATCTTCGCGAGCTTGAGCGCGACCTCGTTCGCCTCGGAACCGGTGTTCACGAGCATCACGCGCTCGAGCGAGGCCGGGCAGAGGCCCGCGAGGCGCTCGGCGAGGGTGAGCACGGGCTCGGAGAGCATCCACGAGTTCAGGTGGACGACCTCGTCGAGCGCCCGCCTAATCGCGGCCGTAATGCGCGGGTGGTTGTGGCCGAGCGTCGAGCAGATCTGCCCCGAGGTGAAATCGAGGATCCGTCGCCCGTCGGTCGTCTCGATCCACGCGCCCTGCGCCCGCACGACGGTGAACGGCGCGAACCCGCCGGCGTAACGGATGAGGAACCGCTCGCGCTCGTCCTCCACCGGTCCGAGTCTAGAGTTCCGCCGTGGTCCGAGGAGCGCTCGCCGCGGCGGTGACGCCGCTTCGCGACGGCGGGGAGCGGCTGGACGAGGACGCGGTCACCCCCTACGTCCGGTTTCTCGCCGCGGGCGGCATGGACGGGATCTTCGCGCTCGGGACGACCGGCGAAGGCATCTTGCTCCGCCCGGACGAGCGGCGCCGCGCGACCGAGACGTTCCTCGAGGCGGCAGAAGGACGGCTGCCGGTCGTCGTCCACTGCGGAGCGCAGACGACGACCGAGACCGCAGCGCTCTGCGAGCATGCGGCCCAGCTCGGGGCCGTCGGCGTCGCCGTCGTCGCGCCGCCGTACTACGAGTTCGACGAGCGCGGCCTCGCCGCCCACTTCGCCGCCGCCGCTCGCGCCTGCGCGCCGACGCGGTTCTACCTCTACGAGTTCGCCGCCCGAAGCGGCTACGCGATCCCGCTCTCGGTCGTCGAGCGGCTGCGCGAGGAAGCGCCGAACCTCGCTGGCATGAAGGTCTCGGACGCGCCGTTCGAAGCCGTCCGCCCGTACCTCGTCGAGGGGCTGGACGTCTTCATCGGCCAGGAGGGACTGCTCCCGGCGGGAATGGCGGCGGGCGCCGCGGGCACGGTCTCGGGCCTCGCCGCGGTTTTTCCCGAGCCTGTCGCCGCTCTCGTCCACGGCGGCGACGAGGAGGCGCTCGAGCGGGTTCGAGCGCTCCGCGAGGGGCTCCAACGGGCTCCGTTCATCTCGGCGGCCAAGCATGCCCTCGGCCGACGCGGCGTGCCCGTCAGGGGCGATGTCCGGGCGCCGCTTCGAACGCTCACCGTGGAGGAGCGTTCGGCCGTCGACCGCACCGTCGCCGAGTGGCTCGAATCGCCGCCGCCGGCGCGATCACCCGCTGGAGCGGCGTCTCACTCCGACGGCGGGTAGCAAGTATGAGCGGTATCGCCGTCGCGGGAGCCGGCGCGATCGGCGCGAGCGTCGCCTATCACCTCGCGCTCACCGGCGCTCGCGACGTCGTCCTCTGCGACCGCGGGGAAGCGGTCGGGGGCGCGACGAGCAAGGGGATGGGCGGCGTCCGGCAGCAGTTCTCGACGGCGGCCGAGGTCCGGCTTGCGCAGGCGAGCATCGAGTTCTTCGAATCGCTCGGGCCGCCGTACTTCTCTCAGGTCGGCTACCTCTTCCTCGCGACGACCGAGGACGGTCTCGCCTCCCTCGAGGAGCGGCGCGCGGTGCAGCGCGGGCTCGGTGTCCCTGTCGAGCGCGTCGACCCCTCCCTCGTTCGCGGCCTGCGGACGGACGACGTCCTCGGCGCCGTCTTCTGCCGGACGGACGGGGTCGGCGACCCGCCGGCCGTTACCCGCGAGCTGCTTCGCCGCGCGAGCGCCCTCGGAGTCGAGATCCGCGAGCGGACCGCCGTTGAGGAGATCTCGGCCGAGACATACGTGATCGCCTGCGGCGCGTGGTCGAGCGACGTGGCCCGCCGCTTCGGGGTCGAGCTTCCGGTCCGCCCGCTTCGCCGACAGCTCCTTCGCACCTCGCCCCTTGCCGGCCTCCCCGACGACCTGCCGATGACGATCGAGGCGGAGACGACGTTCCACTTTCGCCGCCGTGACGATCGGCTCGTCGTCGCGATGGTCGATTCCGAGCCGCGATGGGGGTGGGAGCAAGGTGTGGACGAGTCGGTCTTCGACGATCGGCTCGCACGGCTCGCGCACCGCTACCCGCCCGCCGCCGGGGCGACGATCGAGACCGCCTGGTCAGGCTTCTACGACATGACGCCCGACGCGCATCCGATCCTCGGCCGCATCGCCGATCGCCTCTACGCCGCGTGCGGCTTTTCCGGCCACGGATTCATGCAGTCGCCCGCGGTCGGGCGTGCCCTCGCCGAGGAGATCCTCGAAGGCGAGTCGTCGTTCGACCTCTCGCCCTACCGCCTCGAGCGCTTCTCGGGGGGCGCGATCTTCCCCGAAACCGCCGTCCTCTAAAGAAACAAGTCGTACGGGTGGGTTGACGCCGACCGACACCTCGGCGCAGACTGAAAGGCGGCCCGGGGCGATCCCGTGGTTGGTCGGCCGCAGCCAGCCCACGGTCTCCACGCTCCGGGCCAACTTCTTGTGGCTTCTCTAGTGACGCTGGAAGGGGCGCGATCCTTGCGAAGTGGTGCTCGTCGCCGGGCTCGCGCGGAGCACGTCGACCTCGAGACGCGCCCGGACCGGCGTCACATGCGAAAGACGCCGAACCTCGTCTCCGGGATGGGAGCGTTCAGGCTCGCCGCGATCCCGAGCGCGACGACCCTTCGTGTGTCGAGTGGGTCGATGACCCCGTCGTCCCAGAGGCGAGCGGTCGAGTAGTACGGGTTCCCCTCCCGCTCGTACTTGGCGCGGATCTCGTCGGCGTTCGCGCGGCCCACCGTCGAGAGGACGGTGGCCGCCTGCTCGCCGCCCATGACCGAGATCCGAGCGTTCGGCCACATCCAGAGCTGCCGCGGCGAGTACGCGCGCCCGCACATCCCGTAGTTGCCGGCCCCGAACGAGCCGCCGACGATCACGGTGAACTTCGGAACCTGAGCGCAGGCGACCGCGGTCACGAGCTTCGCTCCATCCTTCGCGATCCCGCCCGCCTCGTACTCCTTCCCGACCATGAAGCCGGTGATGTTCTGGAGGAAGAGGAGGGGGATCCGCCGCTTGCAGGCGAGCTCCACGAAGTGCGCGCCTTTGAGCGCCGACTCCGAGAAGAGGACGCCGTTGTTCGCGAGAATCGCGACCGGGAAGCCCTCCACGCGGGCGAAGCCGCACACGAGCGTCTCGCCGTAGAGCAGCTTGAACTCGTGGAAGCGGCTGCCGTCCACGAGTCGCGCGACCACTTCGCGGACGTCGTAGCCGACCCGGTAGTCCTCCGGGACGATCCCGTACAGCTCGGTCGGATCGTGCAGCGGCTCCTCGGGCTCCTGTGGCTCCCATGGAAGGGACCGGGGGGCGCCGTTCAGGTTGGCCACGATCTCGCGCGCGAGCGCGAGTGCGTGCTCGTCGCTCACGGCGTAGTGGTCGGTCACGCCGGAGACGCGGGCGTGGACGTCAGCGCCGCCAAGCTCCTCGGCCGAGACCTCCTCGCCGGTCGCCGCCTTCACGAGGGGCGGGCCCCCGAGGAAGATCGTCCCCGTTCCCTTGACGATCACGGTCTCGTCGCTCATCGCGGGCACGTACGCGCCACCGGCGGTGCACGAGCCCATGACGACCGCGACCTGAGCGATCCCCCGAGCGGACATCGCCGCCTGGTTGAAGAAGATCCGCCCGAAGTGGTCCCGGTCGGGAAACACCTCGTCCTGCAGCGGGAGGAACGCGCCTCCGGAGTCGACGAGGTAGATGCAAGGAAGCCGGTTCTGCTCGGCGACCTCCTGGGCGCGGAGGTGCTTCTTCACGGTGAGCGGGTAGTACGTGCCGCCCTTCACCGTCGCGTCGTTCGCGACGACGACGCATTCCCGCCCCTCCACGACGCCGATCCCGGTCACGATCCCCGCCGCCGGCGCATCGCCGCCGTACAGATCCCAGGCGGCGAGCGCGTTCAGCTCGAGGAACGCCGACCCGGGATCGACGAGCCGGTCGATCCGCTCGCGCGCGAGCAGCTTGCCGCGCGAGCGGTGACGCTCGATCGCCTCCTCACCGCCGCCGTCGGCGACCCGGGCGGTCCGCTCGCGAAGCTCGGAAACCAGCGTCTCCATCCGGGCGCGATTCTCGGCGAACGACGGCGCGAGACGGTCGACTCGCGACTCCAGGATCACGCCGAAAGCGTACGCGCGCGGGTGCAGAGCCCTTTACGGGACTCTTACAGCCCGCTTAGAGGACGCGTACACAGGCCTCCTACTTTCTGCCGTAGCGAACGCGAACGTCCGGAACGCACACGGAAGAGCGCGTCTCGACGCTCGTGCGCGAGCACGACGAGGACGAACGCAAAGATCGCCGCGACGGGGTCTCGCGGCGACTGCCCAAAGGGCAAGCGCAGCCCGTCCCCCGGCGGGCTGCGCTTGCCTGTCCTTACGAGACCCGAACCGGTCTTGCGCGAGTCCTTACAGAAGCGAGAAAGAGTCCTGCAGTGAGCGTGGTTTCGTCTCGCTCCCAGACGGACGAAAGGAGGACCGGTGCCCAGAACGATTCCGCTCCTGCTCGCGCTCGCGGCCGTGCTCGCGGTCGCGGCGCCCGCATCCGCACGGGTGATCTTCGGGACGCGAGGCGACGACACCCTCGCCGGAACGGACAAGCGCGACCACATCTTCGGCCGGGCCGGGAACGACACGATCGCCGGGAAGGAGGGGAGCGACTTCCTTCACGGCCAACCCGGCGCCGACGCGCTCTCGGGCGATGAAGGCGGCGACTACCTCTTCGGAGGCCTGGGGAGCGACAGCGAGGACGGTGGCGCGGGCGCCGACTGGATCTGGAGCGGTCCAGGCATGGACGCGCTCGAGGGCGGCTCGGGGAACGACCATCTCTACTCGGCAGCCGACGACCGCGCCCGAGACGTCGTGGACTGCGGCCTCGGCGAGGATCGCGCCGTCATCCGCGCGGGCGACCTCGCGGAGAACTGCGAGCACGTCCGCGCGATCAGCGGTCGTGGGAAGCGTCCGCGTGGCAAGCTCGTCCGCGGCACCCCGCGCGACGACCTCTTGAGCGGCAGCGAGGGCCGCGACTTCATCCTCGCGCGGGCGGGAAACGACACCGTCTCCGCACTCGGCGACGACGACTTCGTCTTCGGGATGATCGGGAACGACACGCTGAACGGCGACGCGGACGACGACCGTCTCTGGGGGGGTCCGGGGAACGACGTCCTGAACGGCGGGGACGGAAACGACTGGCTCTTCCCGGGCTGGGGCGCGGACACGGTGAACGGCGAGGCGGGCGACGACGGCGTCTGGTCGTCCGCGGACGACGGCCTGGCCGACGCGGTCGATTGCGGTCCCGGAAACGATCGCGCCGCGATCCGGCCGGGCGACGTCGCCGTGAACTGCGAGCTCGTCCGCACGGTCACCTAGCTCGCGGACGACTCGCATCGGGCACGGCCCGCCGGGGCGCGGGTCGTGCCCTTCTCGCGCCCTACCCGGTGGCCTTCGCGTCGTCCAAGCGGCCCGGCGCTCTCTCGCCGAGGGCGGCGCGAAGCGACGCGACGTACGCGCGAAGCGCGTCGGCGCCGTTCGTCGCGATCTCGACCGCCCGGCTGCCGACGACGACGCCGTCCGCGAGCGAGGCCGCCTGCGCTGCCTGCTCGGGGGTCGAGATCCCGAAGCCGGCGAGCAGGGGGAGGCGGGTGACGGAGCGCGCCCGCTCGACGAGCCCCGCGAGCTCGGCGGAGACCGTCTCGCGGGCGCCCGTCGTACCCGTGAGCGAGACCAGGTAGAGCCAGCGGTCCGTCCGCTCGGCGGCGAGGCGGATTCGGCCCGTGGGCGTCGTCGGCGCCACGAGCTGGACGCGGGGAAGATCGGGCGCCGCGTCGAGGGGGAGATCCGCGACGATGAGACTCGTTGCTCCGGCCGCCCGGGCACCGTCCCGGAAACGGTCGTAGCCGTATGCCTCGAGGAGCGAGGCGTACGTCATCGGGACGAGCGGCACGTCGACCCGTCGCCGGATCTCGGCGAGGCAGTCGAGGCAGGCTTGCGTCCGCATTCCGCGCGCGAGCGCGCGCTCGCCCGCGAGGCGGATCACCGGCCCGTCCGCGAGCGGGTCGGAGAAGGGGAAGCCGATCTCGATCAGGTCGGCGCCCCCGGCCACGGCAGCCTCGGCTAGGTCGGGGGTCTCCGGCCCGGCCATCAGGTAGATCGCGAGCGTCTTCACGCGTGCGCGAGCACGGAGGCGAGATCCTTGTCGCCGCGCCCGGAGAGACCGACGAGGACGACCTCCGCATCGAGCTCGAGCGCGCGGGCGAGCGCATGCGCCGGCTCGAGCGCCGGGAGAAGACCCTCGAGCCGGGCGAGGCGGTGGAACGCGGCGAGCGCCTCCTCGTCGCTCGCCGTCACGTACTCGGCGCGTCCGGAGTCCCGCAGGAACGCGTGCTCGGGGCCGACGCCGGGGTAGTCGAGCCCCGCCGAGATCGACTCGGCGTCGGCGATCTGGCCGTCCTCGTCCGCGAGGACAGAGGAACGCGAGCCGTGGAGGACGCCGGGGCGTCCCGTGCCCAGGCTGGCGGCGCCCGCCGCCTCCACGCCCACGAGGCGGACGTCGGCGTCGTCGACGAACCCTGCGAAGAGGCCGATCGCGTTCGAGCCTCCGCCCACGCAGGCGACGACCGCGTCGGGAAGCCGCCCCTCGGCGGCGACGACCTGCTCGCGCGCTTCGCGCCCGATGACGCTCTGGAGCTCGCGGACGATCTGCGGGTAGGGATGGGGACCGACGCAGGAGCCGATCAGGTAGTGAGTCGTCTCGACGTTCGTGATCCAATCGCGGATCGCCTCGCTCGTCGCCTCCTTGAGCGTGCGCGTCCCGAACTCGACCGCGCGAAGCTCGGCGCCGAGGAGGCGCATCCGCTCGACGTTGGGTGCCTGGCGGCGGACGTCCTCGGAGCCCATGTAGACGACGGACTCGAGCCCGAAGCGCGCGCACACGGTGGCGGCCGCGACACCGTGCTGCCCGGCGCCGGTTTCGGCGACCACGCGCCGCTTCCCGAGCCGACGGGCAAGGAGCGCCTGCCCGACCGCGTTGTTGATCTTGTGCGCGCCCGTGTGGCAGAGATCCTCGCGCTTGAGGTAGATCCGCCGCTCGGGGTCGAGACGCTCGGCGAGGTAGACGGGCGTCGGGCGGCCGACGTACGTCCTCTGGAGCTCTCCCAGCTCGGCGTGGAATGTCGGATCTTGCGCGACGAGGCGCCAGCCCCGCTCTAGCTCGTCGAGGGCTGGCACGAGCGTCTCCGGGACGAAGCGGCCGCCGTACGGCCCGAAGTACCCGCGCTCGGCGACGGCGCTCACGATCTCGCCGCCTCGACGAATGCGTGGATCCGCTCGGGGTCCTTGACGCCCGGCGAGACCTCGAGGCTTCGACTCGCGTCGACCGCCCACGGACGGACGGCCTCGATCGCCTCGACGACAGTCTCCGGCCGGAGGCCACCGGCGAGCATGACGCGGCCTTCGACGGCGGCGGCTTCCGCCCAGTGCCCCGGGTCGTCCCCGAGCCACGGCAGATCCATGACCGCCGCGACCTCGCTCCCGTCGCGAAGGAGCTTGCCCCGACGTGCGCGGTGGCCGTTCTCCTCCCCGTAGAGCTGGACGAGGTCGGTTCCGCGCTCCTCGGCCTCCCCGACGAAGACGCCGACCGAGAGGAGAGAGTCGGGGACGGGGAGCGGGGCAGCGGCTCGGCGGGGGCTCGCGGCGAGGACGAAACCGGCGAGGTCGGCGCCCGCGTCGGCCGTCACGGCGACGTCCTCGGTCCGCGTGAGCCCGCAGATTTTGACGAGCGGGCGGCGGAGCAGGTCCCGGAGCTTTTCGGCGGGATCGAGCGCGCGCATGAGCGCGGAGCCGACGAGGATCGCGTCCGCGCCCGCGAGCTCCGCGGCCGCGCCGTGTGCGCGCGTCTCGACGCCGCTTTCGGCGACGAGGACGACGTCCCGCGGCGCGCACGCGACGAGCTCGAGCTGCGCCCGCCGGTCGACGGTGAACGTGCGGAGGTCGCGCGCGTTCACTCCGACGATCTCCGCCTCGAGGGCGCGGGCGCGCTCGACCTCGTGCGCGTCGTGGGCCTCGACGAGGACGTCCAGGTCGAGCCGCCTCGCCTCCGCGAGGAGGAGCGCCGCCCGCCGGTCGTCGACGTCGCGAAGGAGGAGGAGAGCCGCGCTCGCGCCGGCCGCCTCGACTCGGCGGAGGTGCTCCGGCTCGGTGAAGAACCCCTTGGCGAGGAGCGGCAGCCGCGTCGCGGAGCGGGCGGCCCGCAGATCGTCGAGCGAGCCGGCGAAGCGCTCGTCGACAAGGATCGAGACGGCGGCGGCGCCGGCCGCCTCGAACGCGAGCGCGAGCTTCGCCGGGTCCGCGTCGGGCCGCAGCTCGCCGGCCGACGGCGAGCGGCGCTTGACCTCCGCGATCGCGGCGAGGCCGGGCCCGCGAAGGGCGTCCGCGAACCGGCCCATCAGGCAGCCCCCTCCTGGCGCGAGAAGGCGACGAGAGCCTCGAGGCGCTCGGCCGCCGTGCCCGAGTCGACTGCCTCGCGCGCGAGGGCGTAGCCCTCGGCGAGGTCGGCCGCGTGACCCGAAGCGGCGACCGCGCCCGCCGCGTTCAGGAGAACGGCTTCGCGCTTTCCGCCGCGGGCACCGGCGAAGACGGCACGGATCGTCTCTGCGTTTTCGGCCGGCGATCCGCCGGCGAGCTCGGCCGGATCGCAGCGGGGGACGCCGAGCTCGGCGGCGTCGATCTCACGACGGCGAACCGAGCCCTCCCGAACCTCGCAGACGACGTTGGTTCCCGTGGGAGAGAGCTCGTCGATCCCGCCCGCCCCGTGGACGACGAACGCGTGTCGGGCGCCGAGGCGGGCGAGCACCGCGGCGATCGTGGCCACGAGCTCGGGCGCGTAGACGCCCACCACCTGCGCGCGCGCTCCGGCCGGGTTCGTGAGCGGGCCGAGCACGTTGAACACCGTCCGCGCGGCGAGCTCCTTCCGGACGGGCGCCGCGTGCCGCATGGCCGGGTGGTGGGTCGGGGCGAAGAGGAAGCCGAAGCCGAGCTCGTCGATCGAGCGCGCCACCCGGGCGGGCTCCTGCTCGAGATCGAAGCCGAGCGCCTCGAGGACGTCGGCCGAGCCGGACGCCGAGGAGACGGCACGGTTTCCGTGCTTCGCGACGCCGGCGCCGGCCGCCGCGGCGACGAGCGCGGCCGCGGTCGAGATGTTGAACGTGCGCGCGCCGTCGCCGCCCGTCCCGGCCGTGTCGACGAGGTCGTCG
>JALZGN010000065.1 GCA_030861005.1 Actinomycetota bacterium | reverse complement strand
CTTCAGGTGGACGTCGGGCATCGCCTCCTTGAGGCTGCGGACGATCTCGACGTAGTAGGCGAGGTCGACGTGCGGGCTCTCCCCGCCGACCATGTGGATCTCGGTGAACCCGGTCAGCTCGCGCTGGCGGAGGGCGTCCTCGACGAGCTCGTCGGGCGCGTGGGTGTAGGCGCCCTCCTGCTTCTGCGTACGCGCGAAGGCGCAGAACTTGCACTTCACACGGCAGACGTTCGTCTGGTTCAGGTACAGGTTCTGGACGAAGTAGACGTCGTCCGTGCCGCCGCGAACGCGCCGGGCCAGGTCGGCCAGCTCGCCGAGGCGGAGGAGGTCGTCCGACTCCATGAGCGTCAGCCCATCGTCGAAGTCGAGCCGCTCGCCGGCCTCGACCTTCTCCTGGACGGCCTCGAGGGCGGCGTCTTCCGTCGCTACGGCCACTACGAGTCCCGGTCTACCACAGCGCGCGTCAGCGCCTCGAGGGAGGCGCGGTCCGGCTCTCCGTCGAGCGCGGCGAGGGCGCGGCGGGCGTACGCGAACGCGAGCTCGCGAGCATCGTCGAGCGCCCCGGTCGCGACGACGCGCGCGAGCGCGTCGTCGACGGGCTCTCCCTCGAGGGCGCGGCAGACGCTCGCGTCGCGCCGCGCGGCGAGGATTAGCGGCAGGGTCGGCGTCCCGTCGCGGAGGTCGACGCCCGGCGCCTTCCCCGTCTCGCCGAGCGTCCCGACGCAATCGAGGATGTCGTCGGCGATCTGGAAAGCGACGCCGAGCGCAAGGCCGAAGGCGCCGAGTTCGGGGCGCCGGCCGCCGAGAAGGCACGCCGCCTCGAAGAGCTTGCCCGTCTTGAGCGAGCAGCGGGCGAGGTAGGCCTCGACGCTCGTATCCGGCCGGTAGGCCTGACGTCGCTGGAGCGCTTCGCCCCGGGCGAGCGCGAGGGCCGCGTTCGCGAGAACGGAGACGGCAGCCGCGTCGGCGGCCGCCGCGAGCTGAGAGAACGCGCGGGCGAAGAGGAAGTCGCCGGCCGCGCGGGCGGCGTCCTCGCCGTGCGCCGCCCACGCTGTCGGCCGACCGCGACGGTGCGTCGCGCCGTCGAGGAGATCGTCATGGACGAGCGTCGCCATGTGAACGAGCTCGACGGCGACGCCCGCGGCCAGCGTCCGCTCGCTGTGACGCCGCTCGCGCGGCGTCGCGAAGAAGACGAGCACCGGGCGCAACCGCTTCCCGCCCGCGGTGAGCGTCTCCGCCGCGATCTCCCCGACGAGCCCTGGGTGCACGGTCGCCTGCTCGAGGCGGAGCTCGAGCACCTCCAGGTAGCTCGCGAGCCCGGGCGCCGACCGGACGCTTGCGAGCGCGCTCACGGTCTTGTCCCGACGTGGATCGCGACGATGCCGCCGGCGAGGAGTCGCCAGGAGAGGTCGGCGAAGCCGGCGCGCTCGCAGGCAGCCGCGAGGTCGCCGGGGCCCGGGAAGCGGCGGACGCTCGCCGGGAGATACGTGTAGGCGGCACCCCCCGGGAGGACCTTCCCCGCGAGGGGGACGAGGAGGTCGAACCAGAGCCGGAAGAAGGGGCGGAGAGGGCCGCTCGGCTGCGTGATCTCGAGGCAGGCGAGGCGACCCCCGGGTCGAAGGACGCGCGCGAGCTCGCGGAGCGCCGCCTCGAGGTCTTCGACGTTCCGAATGCCGAATCCGACCGTGACGGCGTCGAAGCTGGCGTCGGCGAACGGCAGCGCGAGGATGTCGGCGCGAACCCATTCGACGTCGCGGGACTTCCGGCGGGCGCGGTCGAGCATCGCCTCGGAGAAGTCGACGCCCGTCACCGCGCCGCCTCGCTCGCGGGCGGCGAGCGCGAGGTCGCCCGTGCCACAGCAGGCGTCGAGCACGCGGTCCCCGGGACGTACCACGGCGCCCGCGGCGAGCCGCCGCCAACGCCCGTCGAGGCCGGCCGTCATCACGCGGTTCATCGCGTCGTAGACCGGGCTGATCCGGTCGAACATCAGGCGGACGTCGTCGCCCGCAAGCCGCCCCGCGCGGATCCCGCTCGTCACGACTCTCCCCAGCGCGAGACGAGCGCGTTCTCGACCCCGAGCTGGTCGAGACAGCGCGCGACGACAAAGTCGACGAGGTCGGCGATCGTCTGCGGGCGGTGGTAGAACCCGGGCGCGAGAAAGAGAACGACGGCGCCGGCGGTCCGCAGGCGAAGCAGGCCCTCCAGGTGGATCGTCGAGAGGGGTGTCTCGCGGGGCATGAGGACGAGGCGGCGCCCCTCCTTCAGCGCGACGGACGCGGCGCGGTGGATCAGGTTGTCCATGGCACCGGCCGCGACCGTTCCGACGGTCGCCATCGAGCACGGGCAGACGACGTAGCCGTCCACGCGCGCGGAGCCGCTCGCATAGAGGGCGCGGTAGTCGTCGGGGTCGTGGACGGTCGCCGTTCCCGCGTCGGCGGTGAATCGCTCGAGCACGGCGTCGCGCGGGAGCGCCGGATCGTCATAGAGCTCCGTTGCGAGGACCTCGACGCCGGACGCGGAAGCGGAAACGCCGACCTCGCACCCGGCGCGCACGAGCGCGTCGAGGAGGCGAGCGGCGTACGGAGCGCCGGACGCGCCCGTGATCCCGAGGAAGATCCGCATGAGCGGCGGATGTAGCGGCGGACTCTAGCCGCCGCCCTTCGACGTCTCGAGGAAGGCGGCGAGCTGGCCGAGCTGCTCGTCCGTCAGATTCGGGAAGGGCGGCATCGCCGTCCCCGGCTTCAGCGCCTGCGGGTTCCTGATCCACCGGACCCAGTAGTCCTCGCCGCGGCCGAGCGACCCGATGTTCGTCAGGTCGGGGGCGCCGAGGTTCGAGGCGCCCTCGCCGGCGTACGTGTGGCAATTCGCGCACCCGACCTCGCCGAAGAGGGTCGCGCCGGCGACGAGTTGCTCGTCGTCCGTCGGGAGGCTGTTCGCCTCGAGGAGAGCCTCGCCGGTGATCGCGCTCGGCTCCTCGGCGGTCGCGCCCTTGTAGGTGAGGATCCCCAGCGAGGCGATGACGAGGAGCGAAGCGACGACCGCGACGGGCCGACGGACGATCCGCCGCTCCCGCCGCCGGTCGAGGAAGGGCACGGCGAAGAGGAGGATCATGAGAATGGTCGGAATCCCGACGGTTGCGAGGAAGACCGATTCCGGCCATTTGAAGATTCGAAGCAGGTAGAAGAGGAAGAAGAAGTACCAGTCGGGCCGCGGCACGAACGACGTCGTGCTCGGGTCGGCCTCGGCCGTGTAGCGGGGGCCGAGCCAGCCCGCCTTGCCCGGCTCCTCGCCGGCCGTGTAGTACCAGATCGCGGCGAGCGCCACGATCACGCTGACGACCACGAGGCTCATCACCGTGTCGTGGAACATCGCGTGCGGGTAGAACGGCTTCCCGCGCTGCTGGACGTCGTCCTTGTAGCGGCGGAACTGCTCCCGCTGCTCGGTGCTGCTCACGAGCCCCTCCTCTCGCGCTCGAGCTCGCGAGCGCCGCCGTTTCCGCGCGGGGCGGGGCTGACGAGGCCGGAACGGGAGGGCCGACCGTCGGGGGAGGGCTCGTAGCCGGCGGCGCTCTTCGTCCACGGGGGCGGCGTGATGCCGAGCCGGACGACGAGGTAGAGGTGGAGCGAGATCAGCCCGATGATCCCGCCCGGGATGAGGAGCATGTGGAGGGAGTAGAAGCGCGAGAGCGTGTCCGCGCCGATCTCCTGGCCGCCGCGGAGAAAATCGCCGAGGAAGGGGCCGACGATCGGCGCGTTCGCGTTGATGTTGATCGCGACGACGGTCGCCCAGTAGGCCGTCTGGTCCCACGGAAGCAGGTAGCCCGTCAGTCCCTCGGCGAATCCAAGGAGGAGGATCGCGGCCCCGACGAGCCAGTTCAGCTCCCGCGGGTACTTGTAGGCGCCGAACAGGAACACGCGCCCCATATGCAGGAACATGAGGATGATGAAGACGCTCGCGCCCCACCGGTGCATGCCCCGGACGAGCCAGCCGAGCGTCAGGTCGTTCGTGATCGTCTCGATCGACGCGTACGCCTTGTCGGGATCCGGCTTGTAGTACATGGCGAGAATCACGCCCGTGACGAGCTGGACGAGGAACGCGGTGAGGGACGCCGACCCGAGCGTGTGGAACCAGTTCGTCTCGGCGGGGACCTTGCGGAAGAGGAAGTAGCGGAGGGCGCCGATCAGGCCGGAGCGCTCCTCGAGCCAGTCGACCGGGTAGAGGACGAGCGTCTCGACCTGCTGCTGGCGCTTCGACTTGCGACGGCGGGTCGGGGTCGCCATCAGGGCACGTAGGGGTAGAAGTACTGCTCCGGGCCGTCGACGTGCTGTCCGGGGTCGACGAGGTCGTAGGCGATGATCTTCGCGTCCGCTCCCGCGCCGTCGACCTTGCCGACGCTGTACGGCTTGTCGAGGACGAGCCGTCCGTTCACGATCGAGAACTCATAGCGATCGAGCGCGCGCACGGGGGGGCCGGCCGTCCTGTTCCCCTCGGTGTCGTAGGCGCCGCCGTGGCACGGACAGCCGAATCCGTTCGGCTGCGTCCCGAAGAGCTCGACGCCGCCGGTCTTCGTCTCGACGCGCTTCGGCTGCTCGTCGGTCACGCCCTGCGGCCGGACTGGGCAACCGAGGTGCACGCACCGGTTCGAGATGATCGTGAAGCTCGGCTTCCCGTTCGCGACGCCGTTGTTTCGGATGTAGGCCGTTCGCCTGAAGACGGCGCCCGTGTCGTCCTCGTCCTGGGGAGCGACGGAGGTGAACTTGGCCACGACCCACTGGCCCTCCGGGAAGTTCTCGAGGGGGCCGAGGTCGACCGACTCGTACTCCTGCCCGACGAACGAGGGCAGGACCATGAACCCGAGCGCGGGGAGCGTCACGATCCCGCCGATCGCGGCGCCGATGCCGAGCGTCGCCCCCTCGAGGAAGACGGCCCGCGGATAGCGGTGCACCTCCTCCTCCTCTTCCTCCTCCTCTTCCGGCAACGCGCGCGCGGTCGGCGCAGAGGGAGGCGCACCGCGAACCTCCCGCGTCGCATCGCGGATCCAGAGGAAGGCGAGGACGACCGCGATCCCGGCGCCGATCGCGACGATAAGCCACGACGTGATGATCAGCCCGACGAGAACGAGGGCGACGCCGAGCGCAAACCCGAAGGGCCAGATGGAAGGGGAAGGAAGGTGCGGCGTCTCGTCGTGGTGCTCGACGTCGTCTCCGGGCCGCTCTAGCTCGTCGGCCACCAAACCCCCTTCGGGCGTGTTACAAGCAGAAGCATTCTTTCGGGTTTCGGCGACGGTGTCAAAGACGTAGCTTTTCGCGCAAACCCCTGGAAATGCGGCCGTTCTGCCCGCTTGCGGCCTCGATTCCGTACTCCCCCCAGCGGCGGTCGACCAAGTCACGAACTTCGGCGCTCATCTCGATTCGACGGGGCCATTCGCGGGCGCCCTCGACGGCGAGCTTGTGGGTCGCGTCGATCCCGAGCTTTCCGCCGTAGCAGTATGCGACGGCGGCGTGGTCGAGCTGGTCGGCCGGGCCCTCGGAGACGACGACGTCGCGCTTGGGATCGACGTTCGCCCCGACGTGGAAGAAGACCTGCTCGTAGTCGTGGACGTCGACGAAGTCGTCGACGACGACGACCGCCTTCGTGAGGCTGAGCATGCCGAGCCCCCAGATCGCGTGCATCACCTTCTTCGCGTGGCCGGGGAACGCTTTTCGAATCGAGACGATCGCACAGTTGTGGAACACTCCCGCGACCGGGAGGTCGAGGTCGACGATCTCGGGCACCGTCATGCGGACGGCCGGCAGGAAGATCCGTTCGGTCGCCTTCCCGAGCCAGGCGTCCTCGTGCGGCGGGATGCCGACGACGATCGAGGGGTAGATCGCGTCGCGGCGCATCGTCATCGCCGTCAGGCGGAAGATCGGGAACTCCTCCGGCGGGCTGTAGTAGCCCGTGTGGTCGCCGAAGGGCCCCTCGATCCCGACGTCGCCCCGCTCGACGTAGCCCTCGAGGACGATCTCGGCGCTCGCCGGAACCTCGAGGTCGACCGTCTTCGCCTTCACGAGCTCGACCGGCGCGCCGCGCAGGAAGCCCGCGAGCATGAGCTCGTCGACGTGCTTGGGAAGCGGCGCGCTCGCCGCGTACGTCGTCACCGGGTCGCAGCCGAGCGCGACCGCGACCGGGATCCGGCCCTCGCTCGCGAGCCAGTCGGCGCGCCCGTCCTTGTGAACCTGCCAGTGCATGAAGGTCGAGCGCGCGTCGAGCTTCTGCATGCGGTACATGCCGACGTTCCGCGTCCCCGTGCGCGGGTCCTTCGTGAAGACGGCGGGAAGGGTGACGAAGGGCGCCGGGTCGCCCGGCCAGCAGTGCTGGATCGGCAG
>JALZGN010000058.1 GCA_030861005.1 Actinomycetota bacterium | reverse complement strand
GACACGTTCGAGGCGACTCCCGGTCGGCCGCTCGCGGAGCGGCTACTCGCCGCTCTCGCCGCCGGTCAGGAGGCGGGGGGCGACCGCCGCGGGCAGCAGTCGGCGGCGCTCCTCGTCGTGAGGAAGGACGGCGGCTACGCAGGGCTCTCTGATGTGCTCGTCGATCTTCGGGTCGACGAGCACGAGACGCCGATCGCCGAGCTCGAGCGGCTCTACGACCTCCACACGCTCTACTTCGGGCAGACGCCGAAGGAGGAGTGGATTCCGGTCGACGACGAGCTCGGGCGGGAGATCCGCGAGCGCCTCGGGCGGCTAGGCCACGACACGACGGACGTTCAGGCCGCGTTTCGCGAGTGGGTCGCCACCGAGAATCTCGAGGACCGCGTCGAGGAGGGAAGCGACCGGATCGACCCGGTCGTCCTCGCTGAGCTTCGGAAGAGCGGCTAGCGGTCGCCGGGGAGGCGAACGCCGCCGGCTCGCGCGCGAAGCAGCGGAACCGGATCCGCTTTCGGTGGCGCGACGACCATGAGGGCGCCGTAGCCCGGACCGGCGAGGGCATCGACGAGCACCTGCAGGCCGACCGCGAGCGCGAACGGCTTGTGCGCCTGGTCCCCGCCGAACGGGACGAGGTCGTCCTCGGAGGCGAGACCCGCGAGGACGTCGCCGTACGTCGCCTTCCCCATCGAGACGTCGGCGACGAGGGGGCGGCCATCCGAGCTCGGGACGGCGATCGCGACCGGGTTCGTCCCCGCGAGCGGCGGTCCGCCGTCCGGGTGGGCAAGACGCGCAGGCGAGGTCGCCGTCAAAAGCGCGGCAAGCCCACCGAGCGCGAGGCGGCGAACCCAGTAGCCGAGGACGCCCGTCGGAAAGCAGTCGGCGGCGGCGATCACGCGCGCGCGCCCGGGGGGCTGCCCGAGCTGCGACTCGACGATCGCGGCGAGCGTCAGGTAGCCCAGCGCGCCGCGTCCCTCCCAGCGCTCGAAACCGGGCTCGGCGACGACGCGCGCCGGTCGCGCGGTCGGCTGGAGATCCGGAAGCGTCTCGAGCCACTCGACACGCGCGAGCCCGTGGCCGCGGCGGCCGCGCGCTTCCGCGTCGAGGAAGTGGTCCGCGAGGCTCCGCGCGTCGTGCTCCGCGAAACCAAGCGCGCGCAGCCGCTCCCGCACGTCGTCACCCGTCAACGCGCGCGTAAGGTACCGCCGTGCCCGCCGCGCCGATTCCGGGAGCGATCGTCCTCGCCTAGCGCGTGGCGGCGGCGCTCGCCACCACAGGCCTCGCGAAGCGCTACGGCGCGGTCGAGGCGCTCGCGGACGTCGATCTCGAGGTCGGCGAGGGGGAGCTCGTCGGCCTCCTCGGGCCGAACGGCGCCGGGAAGTCGACGCTCGTCAAGATCGCGGTCGGCCTCGTCCGCCCCTCCGCCGGAGCGGCGGAAGTCTGCGGCGCCCGGGCCGGCTCGCGCCGCGCGCGAGCCTCGCTCGGCTACCTCGCTGAGCTCTTCCGCTTTCCGGGCTGGTATTCGGCCGACGAGCTTCTCGAGCTCCACCAGCGCCTCGGCGGCTCTCGCGGCGGCGAGGGGGAGCGGCGGGAGCTCCTCGAGCTCGTCGGGCTCACCGAAGCCCGCGATCGCAAGGTGGACGCGATGTCGAAGGGGATGCAGCAGCGGCTCGGAATCGCGCAGGCGCTCGTCGGCCGCCCGCGCCTCCTCCTCCTCGACGAGCCGACGAGCGCGCTCGACCCCGCCGGCCGGCGCACGGTGCGCGGGCTCCTCGAAGAGCTGCGGCGTCGCGGGATCTCCGTCCTCCTGAACTCCCACCTCCTTAGCGAGGTGGAGCTCGTCTGCGACCGCGTCGTCATCCTCTCGGGCGGTCGCGTCGTCGCTGCCGGGCGTCCCCGCGAGCTCTCGGAGGCACGCGGTGTCGAGGTGGAAGTGGACGGCGCGACGCGGCGATTCCCGGACGCGACGCGCGAGGACGCCCCGCGGATCGTCGCCGAGCTCGTCGCTTCCGGCGAACGGATCTACGGCGTGCGGGTCGTCTCGACGAGCCTCGAGGACATTTACCTGAGCGCCGTCGGAGAGGACTCGTCGTGACCGCGGTCTCAGTGATCGTCGGCTACGCCCTCCGCGAGAGCCTCCGCCGACGCATCTTCCACATCGTCCTCCTCCTGAGCGCCGCCTTCCTCGGCCTCTACGCGCTGGGCGCCAAGCAGGCGTTCCAGGAGGCGCGTGAGTTCGCCGAGGGGGGACCGATCGGGGACGTGCTCGACGAGACCGTGTTGACGGGCGCGACGCTCCTCGGCCTCGCGATGTTCGCGACGCTCTTCCTCGGAGCCGTCCTCGCCGTCTTCCTGACGCTCGCCGTCGTCCGCGGCGACGCTGAGCGCGGCATCCTCCAGCCGCTCGTCGTCCGTCCGGTCGGGCGCTCGACGCTCCTCGCCTCGCGCTTCCTCGCGGCGACCGCGGTCTGCACGCTCTACGTCGCCGCGCTCTTCGCCGCGAGCGCGGCGATCACGTACGCGATCGGCGGCTGGTGGCCCGACCGGTTCCTCGTCCCGGCGCTCGAGCTCGCGGCCGCAGTCGTCGTGATCGTCGCCCTCTCGCTCCTCGGCTCGATCTTCCTCTCCGCGACGGCGAACGGGATCGCGATCTTCATGCTCTTCGGCGCCGGGCTGGTCGCCGGCCTGCTCGGCCAGATCGGGGAGGCGCTCGGATCGGAGACGCTCACCGAGATCGCCCGCTGGACGTCTTGGGCGCTTCCCTTCGAGGCGCTCTACCAGGACGGGCTGAACGCGATCAGCTCGGAGAGCTTCGGCCTGACGGCGCAGGCGCTCGAGCTCGGCCCGTTCGGGGGCGCGCAGGCGGCCGGAGCGTGGCTCGTTCCGTGGACGCTCGCGTACCTCGCGGCGCTCGCCGTCCTCGGGCTCGTCGCGTTCGCGCGACGCGATCTGTAGCAGGCCTACAGGTCGCGCGCGAACGCGAGGTTCTCGGGGCGGAGGGTCTCGTCGGTTCCGAAGTAGGCGTGCTTCGACATGTCCGGGCTGTAGCGGCTCGCGGGCGGTTTTCGGCCCAAGGCCTCGGCCATCGCGCGCGTGTGGTGCGCTCCGTTCCCGCAGCAGACCCCGAGATAGCGGACGCCGAGATCGTACGCGGCCCGCGCGAACTCCCCGATCTCGTAGCGGTTGCAGACGAACGGGTCGAGTGCGGTGGGAAACGGATGTCCACCCGGGATGCAGTCGCAGTCCGGGTCGGCGAGCGCCTGGAAGGTCGGCTCCGCCTCCGTCGTCCGGTACGGGACGGGGAGCGCCGCGACGGGGACGTGGACGGCCTCGACGATCGCCGCTAGCTCGGGAAGCATGGTGCGCGGCCCGCGGATGCAGTTCAGCCCGACCACGTCCGCGCCCGCGTCCGCGAGTCGCCTGCACGCCTCGGCCGGCGACCAGCCCTCGCGCGTCACAGCCCGGCGATGGAGCGCGAGCGTCACGACGGCCGGAAGGCCGGCGGCCTTGATCGCCTCGAGGCCGAGAAGTGCTTCCTGCGCGTAGGAGTAGGTCTCGGCGATGACGAAGTCGGCGCCCGCGTCGGCGGCCCAGCCGACCTGCTCCTCGAACATCCCGCGCACCTCACGCTCGGACTCGCGGTCGTCCGGGTCGTAGACGTTCGTGTTGCAGATGTCCCCCGCGAAGAGCGTGCCCGTTTCCTCGGCGACCTCCTTGGCGAGGGAGAGCGCCTCGCGGTTGATCGGCTCGAGGTCAGCTTCCCGGCCGATGATCCTGAGCTTCTCCCGGTGCGCGTAGTAGGTGAAGGCCTCGACGACGTCCGAGCCCGCGTGGACGAACTCGCGGTGGAGCGCCGCGACGAGCTCGGGATGTTCGAGGACGACCTCCGGCACGAACGCGCCTGCTTGCAGGTAGCCACGCCGCTCGAGCTCGAAGAGGTAGCCCTCGGCACAGATCACCGGCCCGTCGGCGAGCCGCTCGACGAGGCCCGGTCTCCCGTCGGA
>JALZGN010000043.1 GCA_030861005.1 Actinomycetota bacterium | reverse complement strand
TCTCCGGCGGCGTCGGGAACGACTTCATCGTGTCTCGCTCGGGCGGACGCGACTCCGTTTCGTGCGGTGGCGGGGTCGACACCGTCGTCGCCGACGCGTCCGATCGAGTGTCCGCGAGCTGCGAGGTAGTGACCGCGGCCGCCGCGCCGGGCGGCGAGCTCGTGAACGTCACCCTCAGGATCCCCGCGGAGGTCCGGCCGAACCCGTGCACGCCGGCGGACGTCGTCAACCTGAGCGGGACCCTCCACATCGTCATCTACGTCCGCGGCGACGGACAGGGCGGCTATCACGTGACGCTGCTCGTGAGCGAGAGGCTGCAGGGACGTAGCCTGACGACGAGCGAGGGCTACGTCGCGTCGGACGTCTACGATCACAGCTTCTACGCAGGCGGTCCCTTCCCGGTGACCGACACGACGACCCACAGCGTCGAGCTCGTGAGCAGGGGCAACAGCCCGAACTTGATTATGGGCTATACGCTCCACACGACGGTAACCGCGAACGGCGTGCCGACCGCGACGATCACGAACGTGCGTCTGGACTGCCAGGGCTAGCGCATCGTCCTCGCGACGACGCGGCGACGCAATCGAGTCCCAGGCGGGAACGGCGGGCAAGCGCGGGAAGCCTCGGGAACGAAAATCCCGCAAACCGGTGGGATCAGCGTAGAACGAGTGACCGCGAGCGGATGCGCGTGGTCGCGCCGGTGTTCCCCTCAGTGTTCCGTCGAGGGCTCAGCTCCACAGACTCGAGTATGGGACGCGCAGCGCCTGAACATCGCGTACTGGCAGGTTCACTGGGCGCGTCCGCGCGCGCCGGACCCCCCGGGCAGCCGCGCTCCCAGCGCCGCAAACCAAGCGAAGAGCACGGCCATGTACCCGACGAAAGCCGGGTCGCCGAGGAAATCGAGCGGGAAGAAGAGGACGGCCTCGAGCACGACGACGGCGACCGAGAAGGCGGGGAAACCGCGCCAGCGCGCGTTTCCGCGCAACGCGATCGCGGTCACGATCGGGGCGACGAGCGAGCTGAGCGCGATCGTGACGAATCCGGTCAGATGCAGCCAGCCGTGCCACGTGTTCGGCGAGTCGCTGCCGGCGCTCGCACTGTCGGTGGGGAAGGCGGCGACGACCAGGCCGATGGCGATCACCATGACGAGCAGACCGGCGGCGCGGCCGACCCGGGTCGTAGGTAGCTCCCGCCGAAAACCCTGAACAAAGAAGGCGAGCAGCGTGCCCGCGAGGGCGAAGTTCGCGATCTGGATGGCCCCGTAGTCTCCGAGAACGAGCCCGCTCGGCCACGGCACTCGATCGTCGCTCGTGAAGCCCCAGCCGAGCCCGTGCATGAAGTCGAGCTCGACGAGGGTCAGCACGGCGACCACGACGAGGAAGAGCGGCCCGGCGATCATGGCGGCGAGCCCCCGCAGCCGTGTCGTCTCGAGCGCCGCAGGAGCAGAGTGGCTCTGCGCAATGGCGTTCATCTTGCGATCTCCATCTCTTTCGATGACGCTTCCACCGTACGATTGCTGCCGGGCGCGCGCATCGATCGCCGGGCGCGAAGCGCTCCGCCTCGAGACTGAATCTCGCTCAGCCCCGCGGACGATGTGCTTTCGCTGCCTGACGCGGTACCGTCGTCGCATGCGCTCGCGCGTCGATTTCGCGATCGCACTCGCGGTCGCGATCGTCGGTCAGCTCGACGTCTGGGCCTCGGACCTGACGGGGGCCAAGGTCGTCGGGGCACGACCGGCGGTCGCGGTCTTCTATCTCGTCACCGCGCTCGCCCTCGGCTGGCGCCGCCGCGCGCCCTTCGTCGTCGCCATGGTCGTTGTGGGCGCGAATGTCGCGCAGGCGCTCGCATTGGGTGCCTCGGAAGGGCAGGGCGTGCTCGTGCCCGCGCTCATCGCTCTCTACTCGGTCGGCGCCCACGAGGAGCGGCCGCGCTCGCTCCTGGCGCTCGCCGGTCTTCCACTGGTTCTCCTCGCGCGCGAGACGAACAACCCCGACAACACCGACCTTCCCCACCTGCTCGATGCGCTCGCCTGGGAATCGACCATCTTCGCCGCCTGGCTCCTCGGCGCCTATTTGCGCACCCGCCGGCTCTACGTGGCCGAGCTCAAGGAGCGCGCCACCCGCGCCGAGCGCGCCCGCGAGGAGCAGGCCCGCGCTGCAGTCGCGGACGAGCGGGGGCGGATCGCGCGCGAGCTCCATGACGCGGTCGCCCACGGAGTCACGGTGATGGTCGTTCAGGCAGAGGCCGCCGAGGAGATGCTCGGAGGCGACCCCGAACGAGCGCGGCAGCCGCTCCAGAGGGTGCAACAGACGGGGCGCGACGCTCTCGTCGAGCTTCGGCGCCTGCTCGGCATTCTTCGTGACGAGGAAGTGCAGGCTGAGCGCGGACCGCAGCCCGGACTTGCCGACCTGGGAGCGCTCATCACCGCTGTCGAGGAAGCCGGTCTTCCGGTCGAGTTGCGAGTCGAGGGCGCACCGGTTGCGCTCCCGAGCGGGCTCGACCTGTCCGCCTACCGAATCGTCCAGGAAGCCCTGACGAACACGCTCAAGCACGCCGGCCCGACCTCGGCGACCGTTGTCCTCACCTACGGCAACGGCGTCCTCGAGCTGGAGGTAGCCGACGAGGGCCTCGGGCAGTACAGCTCGAACGGCGCCGGCCACGGTCTCGCCGGCATGCGCGAGCGAGTTGCTCTCTACGGCGGCGAGCTCACGTCCGGCCCCCGACCCGGGCGCGGCTACCTCGTCCGGGCGCGCCTCCCGGTGCAGGGATGATTCGCGTCGTCTTGGCAGACGATCAGGCGCTCGTTCGCGACGGCTTCGCGATGATCCTGGGCGCGCAGGAGGACATCGAGGTGGTCGGGGAGGCCTCCGACGGCGCGGAGGCCTTGGCGCTCGTTCGCGAGCATTCGCCAGACCTCGTGTTGATGGATATCCGGATGCCCGGCATCGACGGCATCGAGGCGACGCGGCGCCTCCTCGATGGCTCAGGCAGCCGCACTCGAGTTCTCATCCTGACGACCTTCGACCTGGACGAGTACGTCTACGAGGCCCTCAAGGCCGGCGCGAGCGGCTTCCTGCTGAAGGACGTCCCGCGCGCACAACTGGTTGCCGCCGTGCGCGCCGTCGCCGCCGGCGATCAACTGTTTTCGCCCGCGATCCTGCGAAAGCTGATCGAAGAGTTCGTCCGGCATGGCCCGCGGGAGGTGGGCGTGCCGGCCGCGCTCGCCGATCTGACCGACCGCGAGCTCGACGTGCTCCGTCTCGTCGCCCGGGGACAGTCGAACGCAGAGATCGCGAAGAAGCTGTACCTCAGCGAGGCGACGGTGAAGACACACGTTCGTCACATGCTGCAGAAGCTCGGCCTCCACGACCGCGTGCACGCCGTCGTTCTCGCATACGAGAGCGGCCTCGTCGAACGAGGCGCCTAAATCGATGCCGCGATCGTCGACGTCCTCGAGCTCTAGCCTGTAGCGGTCGCTCCGCGGTGCCGGGCGTCTGCTCGTCCTCCCTCGCGCGGAACGCTCCGTTCGCCCGTCTTGCGGCGGAACCAAAGCTCGGAAACCAGAGTAGTCCGACTATGGAGAAGCATCGTGCGCGACCGCTCTGCCGAGAGCGCGGCCGGTGGTTGCGCAGGCAGAGCGGCGCCCCGTGGGCGGTCATGCCGGCGCTCCTACTTACTCTCGTGGCCATCGCTGCTGCGGCGTGTGTCCGCTCGGATGACGAAGCGAAGCGCGAATCGCGTCCGCCCCCGACGAGCACGGCAATGACGCCCGCGACGACTAGAGCGACAGTCGAGTCACAGGGCCTCGACGGCCTGATCGCGTTCGCGGCGAATGGCGATATCTACCTCGTGAAGCCGTCGGGCGCGGGGCTCCGCCGCGTGACGCACGGCGCCGATGATGACTTTTCGCCGAGCTGGTTTCCCGATATGCGCCACGTCGCGTTCCGCCGCGCGTCACCGAACGGCCCGGCCGGGCGCACCGCGATCTACCAAGCCCGCCTCGACGGCTCGGACATCCATGAGGCGAGCCTCCCTCAAGACGCAGAAGACCTGACCTGGTCGCCGGACGGGTCGAAGATCGCCTACTCCGGTGGTCTACCGGACGACCACGACTCGAAAGGCGACATCCTCGTCGTCGACGGCGACGGCTCCAATCCCCGCCGGGTGGCCGGCTGGGACGACTCGACGGACGAGTTCTTGTCCTGGTCGCCCGACGGAACCGAGATCGTCTTCGCCTCGAACCATGGCCTCGCGAGCGACGAAGTCCGCACCCTCTGGGTTACCTCCTTGAAGGATTCGCGGACGCGCCCGCTGACCCGGCTTCAGGAGACCCCCTACTACACGACGGACGTGCATCCGGGTTGGTCGCCGGACGGAAAGACGATCGTCTTTCAGAGCAATCGCGGCACCGGTAACAGTCGTGGGGTGACCGTCTGGCTCGTCGATCGAGACGGAAAGAACCTGCGTCGGCTCATGGACGCGAGCGGCGAGTTCCCCTCGTGGTCTCCCGACGGCAGGCACATCGCCGTCGGTGGCACTCATGGCGTCACGATCGTCGACGCCCGCGGCGGCGACGCGAGGACGATCGCGACCGAGCTCGGCTACACCGCCTTTCCCGTCTGGTCGACGTACCCGCAGGACACGCCATAGGGCGGATTCACTCGGCGCGGTGACGCGGCAACGGATCACGCTGCCTCCGCCCGGGGCATCCTCCAGGGTCACGGTCGAGCGATAGCCCCGAACGCGCATCCCTTCCAGGAGTTCGTAGCCGACCCGCTTTCGCGGCTCCCGCTCGGTGACCGCTCGCGGACGCGGAACGGTCGGTTGACGAGCACGCGTAGCGCCCCCGCGCGCTGCTCGCCGTCACCTTCGACCTCGACAATCGACCACGAGCCCCACTCGGCCCACCTGGACGCGTCCAGGAGCGCCCAAACGGTGTCGCGCGAGCCCGAGGTCGTCGCCGCCGCCTCGATCGTCCCACGAGGCCGAACGTTCCGTGCCCCGTGGGGTGGCTGGCTCGCCCGGCTGAACAAGACCCAACTCGTACGCGACACGACGGCTTGGACGCGATCGCGAGGTCGAGCTTCGTAAGGATGTGGGTCACGTGGGTCTTAACGGTTGCCTCGGTGAGGAAGAGAGCTGACGCGACCTCGCTGTTCGCAGGGTGTTCATCGCATGGCCGACGCTCCGTACGACGGGGGCCGTTTTGGAATCCGAGCTCCGTGCCGCTTCGTAACATCGGGATGAGAACGAGCGTCATGGCGTTTGAGAATTGGGGGAGGGAAGAGATGAAGAAGAGTCTTCTCGCCTTGGTCGCCGCGCCGACCTTCGCGCTCGCCGTCGCGAGTCCGGCGTCGGCGCTCTGCCCGGCTGCGGAAGCTGGGCAGCCAGGGAGAAGCGAGTTTGCCCAAGGGCACATCACCGTGCTCGCGCACGCCGGCCTGCTCGGCCACGTCCACAAGCCGGGCGAGCATCGCGGCGCGTCCGACTGTGCCGCGCTTAATCCATAAGCGTCGTGACGAGGTCGGCAAGGGCCGTGGCGCCTGGACGCTCGGACAGCTCGCGCTGGCCGCCGTGACGCGGCTGGTTCGGCGACGGGTCTGGCTTGCCGCCCACTTCTTATAGATGGTGCGCAGCGAGACGCGATGGATACTCGTTCCGCTGGTCGCCGCACTCGTCGCGGCGTCGGCTCTCATCTTCGGAGCGGGGTTCGCGAGCGAGGGGCACGTAGAAACGGAAGGTGAGGCCGAGCACTCGGCGCGCGCGAGTGGGCACGAAGAAGGCGGGGATCGGGCCGACGAAGCCGATGGTGGCAACCGTCCGCTCAAGATCGGCAGCGCGGCGCTCCTCGCTGGTGCCGGATCTGCGTTGATCCCGCTCGCTCTGCTCCTCCCGCCCGGGCGGCGCAAGAACGGCGCGTCGCGGCTCGGCGATTCGATCGGCGAGCCCGTCGTCCGGGAGCAACCTAGCGCGGTGCGGTCCGTGGAAGAGATTCTGCGCCCAGCACTTGCCTTGTTTTCTGTCAGCGCCGCGATCATCCACTTCGTCGTCATCCCGGAGCACTGGCGCGAGTGGTGGGGATACGGCCTCTTCTTCGTAGCGGTCGCCGTCGCTCAGCTTCTCTTCGTCCTTCTCATCTTGTACTGGCCACTTCGCGAGCTCTACCTCGTCGCGGCGGCAGGAAACGCGGTTGTCATCGCCATGTGGGTTCTCACGCGGACATACGGCTCGCCGCTCGGTCCCGAGGCGGGCGAGCGCGAAGCGCTTGCCTTGGCAGACGTCGTCGCAACGGTCTTAGAGGCGCTGCTGGTAGCGGGGTCGCTTGCCGCAGCCCGCGCACTCACCGGCTGGCCGGGAGCCTCTTCGCGACCCGCGTACACGTGGAGCTCCATGCTCGCTGTCGTCGTTACGGCCGTGACCGCGACGTCGATCCTTTCGCTCGTCGAGCTATAGAGCCGGGACACGCCTGCTGCCCGGCGCTGCGACCGCCCCGGAATGCGTTTCGCGCTGGTTGTCGGCGACATCCCGGTCGCGATCGCCCTCACCGCCTCGGCGCAGCGGCGAGCCGGATCTGGCGACCCGGCTGGCGCATTCCGCCGTGTCTGAGCCAGAGGTCAGGAGAATGAACCCGCCGCCGGCGGTGAACGATCCAGCTGATAAGCGCGCCCCATTCCATACGAGTGCTCCTTCTTGGAGAACCTCAAGGACGCTTTCTAAACACCGAATGTTAGTGTTTAGAAGGTGAGTTGGCTCGCGGACGAGCCGCTTTCCGAAACGCCCTCTCCCGCGTGCGGTACTGCGACGAGAACGACTCTCGCAGGCGGCGCGCCACGGCGTGATGCGTCAAGGGTGCTGCAACCACCGGCTCGTTCTTTTCATCGATCCCCTCGTGCTCCGAGCTCCGAACGAGAGAAGGATCGCGCACGAAGCGTCCTCGGAAAGGCAACGAGGCGTGTCCGCCTTGACGCGATCGGCGCTGACGCCGCGAATGCCGCGTTCGACAAGACCCGCCCACATTCCCTGGTCGATCCCATTCGCATCTGGTCGCCTGACGACGAGAGGGCGCAGCGGGCAGGTGGCGCTCTCGAGGATCGCGGTGTCGCCTTCGAGCGACTGTACCGAGGCGTGAAAGCCGAGCGTCCCGAGTGCATCGCAGACGCGCTCGAGGCCGGTGCGGATCTTGCTCGACGCCTTCAAGCTGGCCCGGACCCCGAGGTTGCGACCGAACTCCTCGCCCGCTTCTCGGAGGGCTCTCGCCCTGCCCCGCTCCGGAATCTTCCCGACCAGGAGGCCGATCAACTCCGCGAACCGTCGGTCGGGGAATTCGAGTCCTTCGAGCTCGGGCGCGACGCGGTAGACCTTGGCCGGGCGTCCGGCTCCCGGTCCACGCTGGCCGCCCAGACGCTCCAGTGTCACGGTGAGAAATCCGGCCGCCTCCAGCCGATCGAGGCGGCCGCGCGCGACGTTGCGGTGAATGCCGAGGACGAGCGCGAGCTCGCCCGCCGTAAATGGATCGCGCCGGCCTCGCGCGTAGAGAAGCACCCGGCGAAGCTCGGGGTCGCCGGCCGCGGCGAGGCGGGCGAGCGGCGCAGTGGGGCGCTCGAGCGGCACCGTGCGGGAACGCTACCCGCCGCGTCGCGATGCGAGCAGTCCGACGTCGCGAAACGCGAGTGGATAGAAGGAGGATGCACGTGAAGCCGAGCTATTTGATCAGGGGCCTTCCCGGGCACCCGCTCCACCCACCGCTGACGGACGCAACGATCGGGATCTACACGCTCGCCTCGGCGGCCGGCGTTCTCAGCGCCCTCGGCGTGACCGAGCGGAATACGGCGACGGCTTGGTGGTTTGCGCTTGTCGTTGGTCTCGTCGTCACTGGGCCCACCGCCGTCACGGGCCTCGTCGATTGGCTCGGGATCACGGCGGGTACGCCGCTCTGGCGAACGGCGACTGCGCACATGCTCTCGATGCTGACGGCAACTGTCTTCTTCCTGCTCGCGGCGATCTTCGGGCATGACGGATACGTCGATCGAGCGGTCCCGGGCGGCTCACTCGCGCTCACGCTCGTGGGCTTCGGATTCCTGACCCTTGGCGGCTGGCTCGGCGGCACGGTCGTTTACGTCCACGGCATGCGCGTACTGAACCTCGTGGAAGAGCCGGCCCACCGCGCCGTCGCCCGGGTACCGACGCCGGAGAAAGCGGAGGCCGCCGGCGAGGGGCCGCAGGGCGGGCCGACGAGAACGGGCGGGGAAGAGTCTTGAGCGAACCACGCTCGCTCTGGATCGAGTCGACGCCGGAGACGGCGTACGGGGCGCTCGCCGATAGCCTCGACGTCGACGTGGCGATCGTCGGCGGCGGTATCGCCGGGCTCACGGCGGCGTACCTCTTGAAGCAGGCCGGCAAGACCGTCGCCGTGCTCGACGCCAAGCGCATTCTCCACGGTGCGACCGGCTACACGACCGCGAAGGTGACGGCGGCGCACAACATCGTCTACACGACGGTCAGGAAGAAGTTCGGCCACGAGGGGGCACGCCTCTACGCTGAGGCCAACCAGGACGCGCTCGAGTTCATCGCGCGCCTGGTCGAGGAGGAGTCGCTCGACTGCGAGTTCGAGCGCAAGGCCAACTACGTCTACTGCGAGTCGGCCGACGAGCGCGCGAGGATCGAGCAGGAGGTCGAAGCGGCGCGCGAAGCGGGTCTGGCCGCGAAGCTCGTCGAGGAGACGCCGCTGCCCTATGCGGTCGAGTGCGCGTTTCGTCTCGACGACCAAGCGCAGTTTCACCCTCGCAAGTACCTGCTCCCGCTCGCTGAAAAGATCGACGGCGACGGCAGCCGGGTGCTCGAGCTGACGCGCGTCCTCGGCGTCACCGGCTCCGGGCCCATCCGGCTTGAAACCGACGGCGGCGGCGTGACAGCTCGCGACGTCGTCCTCGCCTCCCACCTACCATTCGCGGACCGCGGCTTCTTCTTCGCTAAGGCGCACCCCGAACGCTCCTACGCCGTCGCGGCCCGCGTTCGACCTGAAAAGGATCCCCAGGGCATGTACATCAACATCGGCCAGCCGGCCCGGTCAGTCCGGACGGCCTACGACGAGGCGGGGGTGCTGCTCATCCTCGGTGGCGAGGGGCACAAACCCGGCACCAACACCGATACCACGGCCCGTTATCGCGCGCTCGAGGAGTTCGGACGGCGCCATTGGCAGACGGAGGATTTCCCCTACCGCTGGTCGACGCAGGACTACATGCCGATCGACGCTTTGCCCTACGTCGGGCGTCTGACCCGCCGCTCCGAGCACGTCTACGTCGCCACGGGCTTCAAGAAGTGGGGCATGACCAACGGCACCGCCGCGGCGGTGATCCTCAGCGACCTGATCCTCGGGCGCGAGAACCCGTGGGCGAAGCTGTTCGACGCCAAGCGCCTGACGCCGCTGGCCTCGGCGCCCAAGTTCGTCTCGGAGAACGCGTCGGTCGCCGGGCACTTCGTCGGCGACCGCCTGAAGCGCGGCGAGCGAGCAGAGCTCGCTGAGCTCGCGCCGGGCGAAGGGCGGCTGCTCAACCTCGACGGGCGGAAGACAGCGGCCTACCGGGACGCGGACGGAACGCTCTACACGTTGTCGCCGCGCTGCACGCACATGGGCTGCCACGTGAACTGGAACCCGGCCGAGAAATCCTGGGATTGCCCGTGCCACGGCTCGCGCTTCAGCGGCGACGGCGTCGTCATCGAGGGCCCGGCGACGCGTGACCTTGACAAGCGGGAGGTCGGCAACGATGGCTGAGACCGTCGGCGACTTCATCGTCCGCCGCCTCGGCGCTTGGGGCGTCCGGCGCGTCTTCGGCTATCCCGGCGACGGCATCAACGGCGTCGTCCTCGCCTTCGGCCGCGACGCCGGGCATCGGATCGAGTGGGTGCAGGCACGCCACGAGGAGATGCTCGCCTTCATGGCGTGCGCGCACGCCAAGTTCACCGGCGAGGTCGGCGTCTGCATCGCCACCTCAGGGCCGGGAGCGATCCACTTGCTGAACGGCCTCTACGACGCGAAGCTCGACCGCCAGCCGGTGGTCGCGATCGTCGGCCAGCAGGCGCGAACGGCGCTCGGTGGCAGCTACCAGCAGGAGGTCCATCTCGAGGCCCTCTTCGCCGACGTCGCCTCCTACGTCGAGGAGGTTGCCCATCCAGCGCAGGCCCGTCACGTCGTCGACCGCGCCTTCCGCAGCGCCCTCGCCGAGCGCTCCGTTTCCTGCGTGGTCGTGCCGACCGACGTGCAAGAGGAAGACGCCATCGAGACGCCGCCGCACGAGCACGGGACGCTGCACTCGAGCGCCGACTACTCGCGGCCGCGGGTCGTGCCGGCCGAGGACGATGTGCGCCGGGCGGCCGATCTCCTCAACGCGGGCGAGCGGGTGGCGATGCTCGTCGGCCAGGGCGCGCTGCACGCCTCCGCGGAGGTCGTCGCCGTCGCGGAACGGCTCGGGGCCGGCGTCGCCAAGGCGCTGCTGGGGAAGGCGGCGGTCTCCGACGAGCTTGCGTTCGTGACCGGCGCCATCGGTCTCCTCGGGACGAAGCCGAGCTGGGACATGATGCAGGGCTGCGACACGCTGCTCGTCGTCGGCTCGAGCTTCCCCTACTCGGAGTTCCTGCCCGAGGAGGGCCAGGCGCGTGGCGTCCAGGTCGACATCGACCCGCGGCTGATCGGTCTCCGCTACCCGATGGAAGTCAACCTGGTCGGCGACAGCAAGGAGACGCTTCGCGCCCTCCTACCCCTGCTCGAGGAGAAGACCGACCGTTCCTGGCGCGAGGAGATCGAACGCGGGGTCGCTGACTGGTGGCGGACGCTCGAGGTGCGGGCGATGCAGGACGCCGATCCCCTCAACCCACAGCGTGTCTTCTGGGAGCTCTCATCGCGCCTGGCCGACAACGCGATCATCTGCGGCGACTCCGGCTCGAGCACGAACTGGCTCGCCCGCGACCTGAAGGTGCGGCCCGGGATGCAGGTCTCGCTCTCGAGCACGCTGGCGAGCATGGGCAGCGCTGTCCCCTACGCGATCGCGGCCAAGTTCGCCTTTCCCGAGCGCGTCGTCTTCGCCCTCGCCGGCGACGGCGCCATGCAGATGAACGGCATGACGGAGCTGATCACGATCGCCAAGTACTGGCAGCGCTGGTCGGACCCGCGCCTGGTCGTCCTCGTCCTCAATAACCGAGACCTGAATCAGGTGACCTGGGAGCACCGTGCGATGGAGGGAAGCGCGAAGTTCTCGCCCTCGCAGGACCTCCCGGACGTCCGCTACGCCGAGTTCGCGGAGTCCCTGGGCCTCGGCGGTCGCCGCATCGACTCGCCCGACGCCGTCGGGTCAGCCTGGGACGAGGCGCTTGCGGCCAATCGCCCGTTCGTCATCGACGCCGTCGTCGATGCCGACGTGCCGCCGTTGCCGCCACACATCACGTTCGAGCAGGCCACCGCGATGACGCGCGCTCTCCTCAAAGGCGACCCCGACTGGCGCGGCGTCGTCCGCCAGAGCTTCCTGAACAAGCTCCGTGAGGTGCTACCGAACCGCTAGCGGCGCGACGCCCAAGCGCCGGACGCGCCAGGCACGTTCGGACGCAAGTCCGAGCAACCGCTTGAATCAGCGGTTACTCGGCTGAGGCGGAGGGGGAGGGAATTCGAACCCCCGGAGGGGCCGTAGGACCGAACACCCGACGCGGAGGCAAAAGGAATGACGTTCGCGGGCCGACCAGGTACCACGTCTCCATGTCGCCCTTGCCCTTAACCGTCACCGTCCCCCGTCGCTCGCAGACGAACTCATCCTTGAGCAGCTCGTAGGTCGCCCGCGTGATCTGGATCCGACCGGGCGTCCCGTGCGCCTCCATCCGGCTGGCGGTGTTCACGGCGTCGCCCCACAGGTCGTAGAGGAACCGCTTGCGCCCGATGACCCCCGCCACGACGGGGCCCGAGTTGATGCCCACCCGCAGCTCCAGGCGGAGGTAGCCGACGCCGTCCTTCGAGTCCACCGCCTCGAGCATGTCGAGCGCCATCAGCGCCAGCGCGCGGGCGTGATCCGGTCGCGGGTTCGGAACACCGGCCGCGACCATGTAGCAGTCGCCGATCGTCTTGATCTTCTCGAGCCCGTGGCGCTCGGCAAGCGTGTCGAAGTGGCCGAAGAGGTCGTCGAGCATGCCGACGACCTCGGCAGGGGGCAGATGCTCGGCGCGTGGCGTGAAGTCGACGACGTCCGCGAAGAGGATGGACGCGGTCGGGAACTGGTCGGCGATGGTCTGTGGCCGCGACTTCAACCGCTCGGCGATCGGGCGCGGCAGGATGTCGAGGAGCAGGTTCTCGGCCCGCTCCTGGGCACTCCGCAGCCCCACCAGCGCGTCGTGCCGCTGTTGCGCAAAGAGCGCCAGTAGCGTGAAGACGATCGTGCCGGCAGCGATGACGTTCAGGCCGAGCATCGTGCTGGTGAACCACGCCGGCAGCGACGAGACGCTGCCCACGCTCTCGCCGGCGATCCCGGAGGCCACGAACACCGCCACGAACGCCGCATACCAGCGGACCGACGCGCGCACCCCGCCGAAGACGAGCGCTCCCATGGGAGCGAGGATCCCCCAGAGGCCGACGCCAGAGGAGCCGAGGAAGCCGCCGAGTGGGATCATCGAGAGCGTCGGCGCGAAGAGGATTTCGAGCAGGTTCACGCGGAGGAAGAAGTCGACGCCGCGCGTACGAGCGAAGACGCCGATCGCCCCGAGCAGCACCAGGGCGTACGCGAGCGGCACGTACCCGACGGGTGAGCCGAGGGCCAGGTACAGAACTCCCCATGCCACCGCGATGGGGAGGATGAGCACCGAGATGAGGACGAGGAGCGCCTTGCGCTGGCGCGTCTCGGGGTCGTCCACATGATCGGCGCCGACCTGCGCCAGCCGCTCGAGCGCCCTTTCGAGCACCGTTCGGGGCGAGGTCACCGGTCGAGGATATATACGCCGCGGGCCGCGGATCCCCGGATACCGGTGACCGACACGCGTCGGCGTCGCGCGCGCAGGCCGCATCGCGCCCCGTCCGCTTGGTTTCGCGCAGCGATAATTCGGCGAATGCCGAAGCGTGTCGGCGTTACTCTTTCAGTATGGCCGCCACGACATTCACCCATGCTGACCTCGCTTACATCCGTGCGAACTACTTGACGATGGACCAGCTCTGTGCGGGGCGAGGCGATTCGCCTGCGTCGGTGCGGAGGCTGATCGACGCGTGGCTCTTGCCGCGCCCGTCATACGTCCTCGATGACGGCAGCGGCATGTTCCCGGCCGACTACTTTCGCCTCGTTGACGACTGCGGCGGCGCTGCAGCGCTGCGCGATCATTTCACCGGCCGCTACCGTGCCGCAGCGGCGGCGGAAGGGATCAGCGACGCCGCACTCAAGGAGGACTCGGTCGCGTACCTCGGCGGCGTCTATGGCATCTGTCTGCGCGAGGTGACGCCGGAGACGATTGTCCGTAAGCGCGTGCTCGTCGCCTCGCTCTGCCAGCTCTTGGTGCTTGCCCGTCCGCGCAGTGCGGAGTGGCGTGCGGCGCTGCGGGCGCAGGTCGACGAGCTGGACACGCTCGAGCGTGCGTTCGCTCCCGACTACGACCGCAGCGAGGTGCAGGAGCGACCTCCGACGCGCGATCTCCTGATTGCCGCTGCGCGCGAGCGTTTCCCGGATCTCTTCGTCAAGGGCGCGGACGCGGAGGCGGTGTGAGGGGCGACGCCGATGTCGCCGCCGCCGCTGCGCTCCTCGCCGAGCCGACCCGGGCTGAGCTCGTCTTAGCGGTGATGGAGGCGGGCGCATTGCCGGCGACGGAGCTCGCCGCCCGTGCCGGCATCGCGGCGTCGACGGCGAGCGAGCACCTGGCGCGTTTGCTCGACGGCGGCTTCCTCGTTGCGGTCAAGGACGGCCGGCACCGCTACTACGATCTTGCCGACCCCACAGTCGCCGCCGCCGTCGAGGCGCTCTCGGTGGTCGCGCCGCGGCGCGAGATTCGGTCGCTGGGCCAGGCGACGAAGAGCGAGCTGATCCGCCAAGCCCGGACCTGCTACGACCACCTCGCCGGCGGTCTCGGCGTCGCCCTTGCGAAGGCGCTCGAGTGTCGCCGCGCGATCGTCCGCCAGGAGGGCACCTACGCGATCGGCGACCACGCCGCAGACGTTCTCGCGACGCTCGACCTCGACCTCGATCTGCTCGCGCGCCAACGACGCCCGCTCGTGCGCGGCTGTCTCGACTGGAGCGAGCGTGAGTTGCACATCGCCGGCGCCCTTGGCGCCGCTATCGCGACGCGGCTCTTCGAGCTGGGTTGGATCGAGCGTCGCGAGGGAAGCCGAGCGGTCGGGGTCACCACTTGTGGACGCAACCTCCTCTGTCGCCGGCTCGGCATTCGCGTTGCCGCCTAAGCTCGCGCCGTCAAGCCGAACGCGGGCATGACGCCACCGCCGAGCACGACCGCTTGATGCGAGGCGAGTTCAACTATCCGCCGAAGACTGAGCGAGGCGATCCCGTCGCGGTCGTGATCGCGACCGAGTCCAAACAGCTGCGGCGGTCTTCAGTGCGAGCGCAGGGGGCCCCAGCATCGCCGTTCCGGCGGTCAGTGCGGTTTCGACGCCGGGCGCGAGCCCGTTGTCACCGGCGGCGAAGACGGTGACGAGGGATGCCGAGGCCGAGCGAGCCGCCGAGCTGATCCCCACGGCCGGCGTGCTCGCGCTGCTCTAGGTCGCCCTCGTCACCGATACGGACACGCCGCTTGTGCTCGAGCACGTCGTGATGCTGCAGCGTCGCGACGACTACACCGCGCGATCAGCATCACGCAATCGCATCCAGGCGACCATCGGGACCGTACAGCCAGGTCGCAGCATGAGAGAGGCGATCGCGCTGAGAGCCCCTCGTCCGGTGGCACCCGCGCCGCCGAGCCGCTCGCGGGCCTCGAAAACCTAGCCTGGCGGCTAGTTGTTCCTGCCTCAAATGAGTGATAGATGAGGACGCGGCGAATTCTGTGGTACGGCTCGTCACTTCGACGCTACTCGTCACTTCGACGCTACTCAACCTGTTCGTTCCGCCGCCCTGTACGCGGGTTTGGGGCCGCTCGGGAATCGGCGTTTCCGCCACTACATTCGCGGTGGCTCTCAAAGGTCGCCGGACATGACGGAGGCTAATGTCTAGGGAACAGCAACCGCATGTTCCGCTACGGACGGCTCTCGCCGTGCTCGCGCTGGCCTTGGCGAGCGCTGGTGTCGCGCTTTCGGCTGCGGCATGCGCTGGTGAGACGAGCTCGGAAGCGGACAAGGGTCGTCCGGCCGCGGCCGAAAGCACCACCGGCACTGCAACCGCCTCCGACGCGACGACGGTAAGTGACACCCCCGGGAAAGAGATCAGCGCGGACG
>JALZGN010000027.1 GCA_030861005.1 Actinomycetota bacterium | reverse complement strand
TGCAGCTTCTGCGGCAAGAGCCAGCGGCAGGTCAAGAAGCTGATCGCCGGGCCCGGCGTCTACATCTGCGACGAGTGCATCGATCTCTGCAACGAGATCATCGACGAGGAGCTGACCTCTCCGGCACAGCTCGACCTGGACAATCTTCCTCGCCCGAAGGAGATCTACGACGTCCTGAACGACTACGTCGTCGGCCAGGAGGAGGCGAAGCGGACCCTTTCGGTGGCCGTCTACAACCACTACAAGCGGGTTCAGATGGCGACCACGGAGGGCGACGTCGAGCTCTCGAAGTCGAACATCCTCTTGCTCGGGCCGACGGGCTGCGGGAAGACGCTCCTCGCCCAGACCCTCGCCCGGATCCTGAACGTTCCGTTCGCGATCGCCGACGCGACTGCGCTCACGGAGGCCGGCTACGTCGGCGAGGACGTCGAGAACATCCTCCTGAAGCTGATCCAGGCGGCCGACTTCGACGTGAAGAAGGCCGAGACGGGGATCATCTACATCGACGAGGTCGACAAGATCGCGCGCAAGGCGGACAACCCTTCGATCACACGCGACGTCTCGGGCGAGGGCGTCCAGCAGGCGCTTCTCAAGATCCTCGAGGGGACGGTCGCCTCGGTTCCCCCCCAGGGCGGGCGCAAGCACCCGCACCAGGAGTTCCTCTCGATCGACACGACGAACATCCTCTTCATCTGCGGCGGCGCCTTCGCCGGGCTCGAGAAGATCATCGGGAAGCGGATCGGAAAGAACGCCGTCGGCTTCGGCGCCGACATCAAGTCGCGGAAGGCCGCCGAGGCGAGCGAGCTCCTCTCCCAGGTGATGCCGGAGGATCTCCTTGCGTACGGCTTGATTCCCGAGTTCATCGGCCGTCTGCCCGTCGTATCCGCGGTGCACCAGCTCACGCGCGAGGATCTCGTCCGCATCCTCCTCGAGCCGAAGAACGCGCTCGTCAAGCAGTACCAGCGCTTCTTCAACTACGACACGATCGAGCTCATCTTCACCGAGGACGCGCTCTGGGAGATCGCCGACAAGGCGCTCGACCGCGAGACGGGCGCGCGCGGCCTTCGCTCGATCATCGAGCACGCGCTCCTCGACGTCATGTTCGAGCTTCCGTCCCGGAAGGACGTGAACAAGTGCGTGATCACGAAGGAGACGATCGAGCGAAACCTCCGACCCACCCTCGTCGCCGAGGGCGGCCGCTCGCTCGGCCTCGAAGAGCTCGCCGAGGAGAGCGCCTGAATCGGTGAGCGCGCGCGGCGGCGCTCGACGCAGCGCCGCCCGGGTCGTCGGGCGCTAGCTGCTGCGAAGCACGCGGGCCGCGGCCCGGAGCGAGCGGATCACGTAGCGGAGCGAGAGCGCGAAAAAGGCCGCTCCGAGCACGGCTCGGACGGCATCGTCCGCGAACGGCGCCCGCCCCGCGACGCGGTCGGCGACCTTCTTCCTCCACCCGTGCAGGCCGGCGTGGCCCACCGCTTTCACGTCCACGTGCCGCCGCTACCCAGCGCCGCGCGTTCGCAATCGCGCTCGAGACGCTAGCGCCACTCGACGGAGACGAGCTCGACCGGCTCGTCGAAGCCCCTGAGCTCCTCGGATCGCGGCTCGGAGAACGTGAACCTCGCGGTGCCGTCGAGGCTCTCGCGGCTGACGAGGATCTCCCCGCCGCCCGCAAGCGCGCCGATCCGCGCCGCCATGTGGACACCCTGGCCGGCGTAGTCCTTCACTCCGTCGGAGTGGAACGCACCGCCGGTGTGGACGCCGATCCGGACACCCGGGGCGATCGGCTGCTCGTCGAGCTTTCGCTGGATCGCGACGGCCGCGTCGAGCGCGGCCGAGCTTCCCTGGAACGCTGCGAAGTACCCGTCGCCCGTCTGCTTGATCACCTCGCCGCCGTTCGCGTCGATCAGCTCGCGGAGCGTGCCGTCGTGCCAGTCGAGGAGCTTCTTCCACTTGTCCTCGCCGAGCGCCTCGACGAGCTTCGTCGAGTCAACGACGTCGGTGAACACGAACGTCCTCCGCACGGGTCGGTCGCCGAGGAGCTCGTCCGCCCGCTCGCTCGCGAGCGCGGCGCCGAGTCGATCGAAGGTCGCCTTCGCGGCCGTCAGCTCGTCGCGCGCACCGTCCTCGTCCGCGAGTCGCCGGAGTGCGACGCCGAGCAGCATCTGCGCCTCGGCGACCTCGAACGGCGCACCGACGCTCTTCCACGTATCGACGGCGCGCTCGAGCTTCTCGATCGCGCCCTCCACGTCGTTTTCCTTCAGCCGGATCTGACCCCACGCGAGGGAGACGGTCGCCTCGAACGCAGGCATCCGATCACCACCCACGCGGAACCTGTCGACGATCTCCTCCAGCTCCTCGGCCGCCTCGCGCGCCGTCTTCAGGTCACCCGCCTCGAGCGCGATCTCGACCTGCGCGGGAAGCCGTCGAATCCGGGCGGTGGGGTCGTCGGCGCTCGCGAGGGTCCGCTTTATCGCTGTCGCCGCCGCTTCGACCTTCCCTTGCGCGAGGCGGAGAAGCGCGAGGCCCGGCTGGGGATCGCGGCCCCACTCCTTCGCCTTTCGGTACGCCTCCTCGGCCGCGGCGAACTCCCCGCGCCGCCGGCGGATCTCGCCGATCTCGTAGAACCCGGCGCCGGTCGTGAAGGCGTCGAAGCCGCCGAGCTCATCGCAGGCTTGCATGGCGTGCTGCTCGGCGGCCAGCCAGTTCCCGCGCAAACGCTCGATGCTCGCGTGGTGGACGCGGCAGGCTCCCGGGAACCCCGTGATCGCCTCGCGGTCGCACCAACGGTTGGCGGCCTCGGTCCACTCGGCGGCGCGCCGGTAGTCGCCGACCCCGTGGCACGACGTGATCGTGCAGCAGTAGACGAACCCGGTGGCGAACGGGTCGAGCTCGCCGCACACCGCTGCTGCTGCCGCCTCGTCGTGGAGCGCGAGCCCTTCCTCGACCTCTCCCGTGAGAACGAGCCCGCGTCCCTTCGCGACGAGCGCCATCGCCTGCAGGTTTCGGTCCGAGTATCGGTCGGCGATCGTGAGCGCCCGATCGAGGTCGTGCAGCGCTGGGTCGAGCTCCCCCGCCATCACCCCGTTCGCGCCGCGCGCGAACGCGAGATAACCGTGAGCAGGCGACTCGTCTTCGCCCTGGAGCAGCCGGTCCGCCTTGGCGAACCATCCGCTCGCGACCGCGAGCGAGGCCTTCATGAAGTAGTCCTGCGAGATCGACAGCGCGAGCAGCGCGGCGCGCTGACGGTCGTCGGCCGCCGCGTAGGCCGTGTACGCCCGTTCGCGGAGCTCGATCGCCTCGTCGAGTCTCCCCGTCCAGTACGCCGCTTCCGCGAGCCGCTCGAGGTCGTCGGCCGCGAGCGAGGGAGCCGCAGGCCTCAGAAGGTCGTACGCCTCCTGCCAGGCATGCCGATCGGCCGCATCGCGGCCGGACTGAAGCGCGTCGTCGGCGACCTCGGTCATCGAAGTCTTTCGAATTCTATGGTCGCTACGATCGGTCGCATGGAGCCGCGCTACCGCCCCGACGCGATCGAGGAGCGCTGGCAGCGGACGTGGGAGGGGGAAGGGCTCTACCGGGCGACCCCGGATGCCGAGCGACCCCCCTTCGTTGACTCCCACCCGCCGCCGAACGTGACCGGGGAGCTTCACATGGGCCACGCCCTCCAGCTCGCGCTCGGCGACGCCGTCTGCCGAATGAAGCGGATGCAGGGGTTCAACGTCCTCTTCCAGCCCGGCTACGACCACGCGGGGATCTCGACCCAAAACGCGGTCGAGAAGCACCTGGCGACGGAGGGGAAAACCCGCCAGGACCTCGGCCGCGAGGCGTTCGAGGAGCGCGTCTGGCAGTGGCTCCACGAGTACGGCCGCACGATCATGACGCAGTTCCGCCGGATCGGCGCGTCGCTCGACTACGAACGGGAGCGCTTCACGATGGACCCCGGCTACAGCCGAGCGGTCGCCCGCGCGTTCGTCCACCTGTACAGGAAGGGCTGGATCTACCGCGCGAACCGGATCATCAACTGGTGCCCGTTCCACCAGACGTCCCTCTCGGACCTCGAGCTCGTCCACGTCGAGGTCGACGACGCGTTGACGACGATCCGCTATCCGGTCGCGGGCGGCTCCGGGCACGTCGCGATCGCGACCGCCCGGCCCGCCACCATCCCGGCGGACGTGGCGGTCGCCGTTCACCCGGACGACGAGCGCTACCGCGGGCTCGTCGGGAAGGAGGCGGTCGTGCCGTTCGTCGAGCGCCGGGTCCCCATCCTTGCCGACCCGCGCGTCGTTCGCGACTTCGGGACCGGCGTGCTCAAGATCACGCCCGGGCACGATCCGACCGATTTCGAAATCGGCCGCGACCACGGGCTCCCGGAGCCGATGGTGATCGGCCCTGACGGGCGGATGAACGATCAGGTGCCCCTGCTCGCCGGGCTAACCCAGGCGGAGGCTGAGGAGCGGATCCTCGCCTGGTGCCGCGAGCGAGGCCTCCTCGAGAAGCGGGATCCGTACCGCCACGCGGTCGCGCTCTGCGAGCGGTGCGAGAACCGGATCGAGCCCCTCATCTCGCCTCAGTGGTGGTGCGCGATGGACGAGCTGAAAGAGCCCGCGCTCGCGGCGCTGCGCGAGCGGCGCGTCCGTTTTCACCCCGATTCGCAGCACCGGTTTGCGATCACCTCGCTCGAGGAGGCGCCCGACTGGTGCATCTCGCGCCAGCTCTGGTGGGGCCATCAGCTTCCGGTCTGGGAGTGCCCGAGCGGCCACTACACGGTCGAGGAGACGGCGCCGGAGGCGTGCGCCGAGTGTGGATCGCGCGAGCTCGCGCGCTCTCCCGACGTCCTCGACACGTGGTTCTCGTCCGCCCTCTGGCCGTTCGCGACGATCGGTTGGCCCGATGAGACGCCCGACCTCGGCGCGTTCTACCCCGGTGACCTCCAGACGACGGCGCGCGAGATTATCCGACTCTGGGAGAACCGGATGATCTTCATGGGGCTCGAACTCGTCGGTGACATCCCGTTCACCGACGTGATCATCCACTCGACCGTCCTCGCGCCGGACGGACGGCGGATGTCCAAGAGCCTCGGGACGGGAATCGACCCGCTCGACGTGATCGCCGAGCATGGGGCGGACGCGACCCGCTACGGCCTGCTCAAGATGTCCTCGACGCAGGACGTCCGCTTCTCGTACGGCGCGGTCGAGGAGGGGCGAAAGCTCGCGATCAAGCTCTGGAACGTGGCGCGCCTCCTCCTCGCGAACGCGGGCGGCGTCCGCGCGGAGGTGCGTGCGCGCGACGTCGAAGAGCGTTGGATCCTCGCCCGAATCGACGCCGCCGTCCGCGAAGTCGAGGACGCGCTTGCGGCCGTCGAGTTCTCCCGCGCCGTGAACGCGCTCTACCACCTGACGTTCGACGAGTTCTGCGACTGGTACGCGGAGGCGATCAAGCCGCGGCTCTACGCGGGCGATGAGGACGCCCGGGCGACCGCCCTTGCCGCGCTCGAGCGCCTACTCGCGCTCCTCCACCCGGTCATGCCCCACGTGAGCGAGGAGATCTGGAGCGGCCTTCCGGGCCGCGAGCGACGCCTGATGGTTTCCGACTGGCCCCGTCCGAGGGGCGACTTCGCCGACGCGAACGGGGCGCTCGAGCGCGTCCAGGACGCGGCCGCGATCTACCGGCGAAGCGGAGTTCGAGTCGCGCTCGCGCCCGACGACGATCGCATCTTCGAGGCTGTCGTCCGACCGGCGGCCCGCGACGGCGACGGGAACGCCGCCGCCGAGGTCGAGCGGCTCCGCAGGGAGATCGCGCGCGCCGAGCGCATGCTCGGAAACGAGGCCTTCGTCCGCAAGGCGCCGCCCGACGTCGTCGAGGGCGAGCGCGAGAAGCTGGCGCGGTATCGCCGCGAGCTCGGGGCGCTCGAGTCGTAGGGCGGGGACGGATGCCTCGTTCGCTCGAGACGACAGCGTGGCTCGAGTCGCTCGAACTCTTCGGGATGCGCCTCGGTCTCGCGCGAATGGGCGCGCTCCTCGAGCGGCTCGGGCACCCGGAGCACACTTTCGCCGCGATCCACGTGGTCGGGACGAATGGAAAGACAAGTGTCGTCCGGCTCGCGGAGGCGCTCCTCCTCGCCGAGGGGCTCTCGGTCGGCGCGTACACCTCGCCCCACGTCACGACCTGGGCCGAGCGGATCCGAATCGACGGCGGCGAGGCCGATCTCGAGCGCGCGATCGAGCGCGTCCGCCCTGCCGCCGAGGAATTCGACGCGACCCAGTTCGAGGTCCTCACTGCGGCGGCGCTCGCCGAGTTCGCCGAGGCGGGTGTCGACGTCGCCGTCGTCGAGGCCGGCCTCGGCGGTCGCCTCGACGCGACCAACGTCCTCGCTGCCCCCGTCGTCGTCCTCACGAACGTGGCGCTCGAGCACACGATGCACCTCGGCGACACCCGCGAGGCGATTGCGGCCGAGAAGCTCGCCGTCGTTCGCCCCGGTGCCACCGTCGTTCTCGGCGAGACCGAGTGGGAGGCGGCCGCGCGTGCGCGCGCCGCCGGACGGGTCGTCCTCGTGAGCCAGAGCAACGTCGGCCTGGCCGTCGCCGCAGCGCAGGAGCTTCTCGGCCGCCCCGTCGATCCCCGCGCCGCCGAGGACGTCGTCGTCGCGGGCCGACTCGAGCGGCGAAGCGAGGACCCGCTCGAGATCTGGGATGGGGCGCACAACCTCGCGGGAGTCGGGTACCTCCTCGCGCGGCTTCCCCGCCGTGAATGGATCCTCGTCCTCTCGATCTTCGCCGACAAGGAGCCTGAGCGAATGCTCGCCGCCTTCTCCGCACTCGGCGACCGACTGATCGCGACGTCCTCGGGTCACCCGCGCGCACTCACTGCGAACGACCTCGCCGCCCGGGCCGCCCCGTTCTTTCGCCGCGTCGAGGTCGTCCGCGACCCACGCGAAGCCCTCTCTCGCGCGCGCAAGGCGGCGAGCGACGGCACGGGCGTCCTCGTCTCGGGCTCGCTGTACCTCCTCGCGTCACTGAACGCTGTCCGGGCAACCGACGTACCATGGGTGATGTAACCGAGCGAGCGAGCGTCTACGTGCTCGCCGCGGTCGTCCTCTCGACGATCGTGGCGCTCGCGTTTGGCGCCGGTTGGCTGGTCGGAAAGATCCTGTTGTGACGCGCCACATCTTCCTCCTCCAAGCCACCGACGAAGGCGACGACGCGTTCGGGTCGGTCAGCGAGTTCTTCCACTCGGAGCTCTGGCTCCTGATCCGAAACATCACCCTCTTCTTCGTCCTCGTCTTCTGGCTCGCCTCCGCCTTCTGGGTCTACAAGGACGCGCGCCGGCGAATCGAGGATCCGTGGCTCCTCGCGATGGCCGTCGCGCTCGGACTCTTCCCGCCGTTCATCGGCCCGCTTATCTACATGCTCTTCCGACCGCCCGAGTACGTGGAGGACGTCCGCGAGCGCGAGCTCGAGATCAAGGCGATGGAGGAGAACCTGAGCGCGCAGCGCTGCCCGGTCTGCCGCGCGGACGTCGACGCGTCCTTCCTCTCGTGCCCCGTCTGTACGACGAAGCTCAGGCAGGCGTGTCGGCGCTGCAAGGCCCCGCTCGAGCCGCTTTGGCAGATCTGCCCGTACTGCGAGACGCCCGTGGAAGCGACGCCTCGCGCCGTCGAGACGCTCTAAGGCGAGGCATGCCTGACGGGGGCGCGCCCGCTCTTGCCGCCCTGCTCGCCCAGCACGGAGGAGGCGGCTCGGGCGGCGAGCTCCCGATGACGATCATGCTCGTCACCGTGCTCGTCCTGATCTGGGCCGCGCTCGGGGTCGTCTGCTGGATCTTCTGGCGGGCGAAGAAGCGGGAGGACGAGGCGCGGGAGAGAGGGGAGGCGAAGTGGAACGTACGCTCGTCCTAATCAAGCCGGACGCGATGCGGCGGCGCCTCGCCGGGGACATCCTCGGGCGGCTCGAGCGTCGCGGGCTCGAGCTCCGGGCGGCGAAGCTCCTCGTCGTCGGGCGCGACCTCGCCGAGCGCCACTACGGCGAGCATCGGGAGAAGCCGTTCTTCCCCGAGCTCGTCGAGTTCATCACCTCCGCGCCGACGCTCGCTCTCGTCGTCCAGGGGGAGTCGGCGATCTCGGTCGTACGAACGACGATGGGGGCGACGAATCCGGTTCACGCGGCGCCGGGGACGATCCGGGGGGACCTGGCGCTCGCCATGCCCGACAACCTCGTCCACGGCTCCGACTCGCCCGAATCGGCGGAGCGCGAGATCGGGCTCTGGTTCTCGGACGACGAGGTTGTCTGAGCTCTCCTCCGACGCGAGGCGGAACCGGGACGCCTGGACCGTCACCAACGAGCAGTACACGGACGCGCAGGCCCGGGCGGCGTGGGCGCGCGACGAGATCGACTGGGGCGTCTTCGGCGCTCCGGAATCCGCGCTCCAGGTCCTCGGGGACGTGCAGGGGCTCGACGTCGTCGAGATCGGCTGCGGCACCGCGTACTTCTCGGCCTGGCTTGCTCGCCGCGGCGCCCGTCCCGTCGGCGTGGACGTGACTCCTGCCCAGCTCGAGACGGCGCGGCGGATGCAGCGGGAGGTCGGGCCCGAGTTTCCGCTCGTCGAGGCGAGCGCCGAGGACGTCCCCCTTCCCGACGCCTCCTTCGACCTCGTTGTTTCGGAGTACGGCGCGAGCGTGTGGGTCGACCCCGCGCTCTGGGTTCCCGAGGCCGCTCGGCTCCTCCGGCCGGGCGGTCGTCTCGTCTTCCTCTGCAACAGCCCGCTCTCCATCCTCTGCTCACCGGACGACCGTCCGACGGAGGAGCGGCTCCTTCGGTCTCAGTTCGGGATGTACCGCCTCGAGTGGCCCGGCGAGAACGAGGGGGTGAACTTCCACCTCCCCCACGGACACTGGATCGCGCTCCTTCGCGCGAACGGCTTCGAGATCGAGGCGCTCGTCGAGCTGCGAGCGCCCGGCGACGCGACGGATCATCCCTACTACGACTTCGTGCCGGTCGAGTGGGCGAAGCGCTGGCCGGCCGAGGACCTCTGGAAGGCGCGGAAAGCTCCGTGAGCGCGCCGCCCGCGCCGCCGCTTCTCCTCGCCTCCACGTCTCCCCAGCGCCGCGCAATCCTCGCGCAGCTTCGGCTGCCGTTCGACGTCGTCGGGCCCCGTTACGAGGAGCGCGCTGCGGACGGCGTCTCCCCCGCCGAGCTTGTCCGCGAGCACGCGCTCGGGAAGGCGCGGTCGGTCGCGAACGAGGCGGGCCTGCGGCCCGTGGTCGGCGTCGACACGATCGTCCACTGCCGCGGGCGAATCTTTGGGAAGCCTCGGACGGCGGAAGAGGCGGCGGAGACGCTTGCCGCGCTCTCCGGCGACGTCCACGACGTCGTCTCGGGGCTGGCGCTCGTGACGCCGGGCTGGGAGCTCGTCGAGCACGACCTGACGCGCGTTCGGTTTCGTGTCCTCACCGCGCGCGACGTCGCCGGCTACGTCGTCGCCGGCGAATGGGAGGGTCGAGCCGGCGCGTACGCGATTCAGGGTCTCGGCGCCGCTCTCGTCGAGCGAATCGAAGGTGACTACCTGAACGTCGTCGGCCTTCCGGCGGCGGTGCTCGTGCGGATCCTCGCCGAGCGCTTTGCCGGCACCTACGGATTCGGGTGACCGGTCGCCCGCCGCTTGCCGCGACGAAAGTGCTGCACCGGTTAGACTTCTCCGCCTTGCGATGAGCCTCCTTGGGTACATGAGCGGCCTCGGCGGGCGCGAGATCGCCGTCGACCTCGGAACGGCGAACACGCTCGTGTACGTGCGCGGCCGCGGCATCGTCCTCTCCGAGCCGTCCGTCGTCGCGATCGACCAGCGGTCCGGCGAGGTGCACGCGGTCGGGATCGAGGCGAAGCGGATGCTCGGTCGCACGCCGGGGACGATCAGCGCGATTCGTCCGCTGAAGGACGGCGTCATCGCCGATTTCGACGTGACCGAGCAGATGCTTCGGCACTTCATCCAGAAGGTGCACCACAACCGCTTCGCCCACCCGCGGGTCGTCGTGTGCGTCCCGAGCGGCGTGACCGGCGTCGAGAAGCGGGCCGTCGAGGAAGCGACGCTGAGCGCGGGCGCCAGGCAGGCCTACCTGATCGAGGAGCCGATGGCCGCTGCGATCGGCGCCGGCCTCCCCGTGTCCGAGCCGACCGGGAACATGATCGTCGACATCGGCGGCGGGACGACGGAGGTGGCCGTGATCTCGCTCGGCGGGATCGTCGTCTCGCAGTCAATTCGGGTCGGCGGGGACGAGATGGACGAGGCGATCATGAGCCACATCAAGAAGGAGTACAAGCTCCTCATCGGTCAGCAGACGGCCGAGGAACTTAAGCTCGAGATCGGCTCGGCCTGGGACCTCAGAGAGGAGGTGAGGGCCGAGGTCCGCGGCCGCGACATGCTGACCGGCCTTCCGAAGACGATCGTCATCACGTCCGAGGAGATCCGCCGAGCGCTCGACGAGCCCGTGAACCAGATCCTCGACGCGATCAAGTCGACGCTCGACAAGACGCCGCCCGAGCTCTCGGCCGACATCATGGACCGCGGCATCGTCCTCGCGGGAGGAGGGGCGCTCCTCTCCGGCCTCGACGTTCGCCTCCGCGAGGAGACACTCATGCCCGTCCACCTCGCCGAGTCTCCGCTCACCTGCGTCGCGGTCGGGTCCGGAAAGAGTCTCGAGGAGTTCGAGGCGATTCACCGCTCGGCGAAGGCGCGCCAGCGGAACGGGCGCGCGCGCCGGTAGGAGGGATCGCCGGCACCCGACCGCTCGGTCTGGGTTTCGCCGAGCCCTCCTAGCTCGCCGGCTGACGCGGCTACCGGGTTCCGTTGCCTTTAGACTTTCGCCCCCGTGCCCCGGGAACGCACAGCACGGCTCCCCGTCCTAACTCCGTCCGTCCCCCGCGTGGACGGAAGCCGGGGGAGAAGCGGCGGCCCGGTGAGCGCCCGCGCGGTCGCCGCGGCGCTCGTCCTCGTCTCGCTCGCCCTGCTCACGGTGTACTTCCGGGAATCGTCCGGTGGCGCGCTCCACGGCGCCCAGCGGATCGGAGCGAGCGTCCTCACGCCGTTCGAGGTCGCGGCCGAGCGGGTGGCGCGTCCCTTCCACGACGCGTACGGGTGGGCGGCCGACCTCGTCGGGGCGAAGAACGAGAACGCGCGGCTTCGCAAGGAGCTCGAGGTGCTACGCCAGCAGGTGATCGAGAACGAGGCGGCCGCGGCCGAGAACGAGGAGCTCCAGCGTGCGCTGAACTTCGTGCAGGGACCCCGCTTTCCCGACGGGTTCGAGCCCGTCGTCACCCGAATCATCGTCCAGCCGCAAAACGTCTTCCGCCAGGAGGTCGTGGTCGCGGCCGGGTCGTCGTCTGGGATACGGGTGGACGACCCGGTCGTCGCTGCCGAGGGCGGCCTCGTCGGGACGGTGATCGAGGTGACGCCGCATGCGGCGAAGGTGCGGCTCCTGACCGACGAGCAGAGTGCGGCTTCGGCGACCGTCTTCGCGACCGGCGCGGCGGGGATCGTGCTCCACGGCCCGAGCGAGGAGTCGCTCGTTCTCGACCGCGTCCCGAAGGAGGAGGCGGTGAACGAGCGCGACATCGTCGTCACGGCGGGGTCGCGGATCGCCACGTACCCCTCGCTCTTCCCGCGCGGCATCCCGATCTGCGTCGTGACCGCCGTCAGCCAGCGGGACATCGACGCGTACAAGACGATCCAGTGCGACCCGCTCGTCGACTTCGGGTCGCTGCACGAGGTGATCGTGCTCGTCGAGAAGGGGAGGACACCGTGACGGCGCCGACGCTCGACGCCCTGAAGGCCTTCGCGCTCCTGCTCGTGATCGCGCTTCTCCAGGTCGCGACCTTCACGCCGCTCGAGGTCGGGCGCGGGCACCCGGACGTCGTCCTCGTCGTCCTCGTTGCGCTCGCCCTCCTTCGAGGGCCGCTCCTCGCCGCCGTCGCGGGATTCTGGGCGGGGCTCGTCATCGACATGGCCGCGCTGCAGACGCTCGGCCTGACGTCGCTCCTCCTCACGCTCGCCGGCTACTACGCGGGCCGGTTCGGCGAGGCGACGACGAGGAGGTCGCCGCATCCGCCCGTCGTGGCTGTCGCGCTCGTCACGGTCGGGGTCGTGATCGGGTCCGGGCTCCTGAACTTCCTGCTCGGCCAGGGCGTCTCGGTCGCGACGCTCCTCGTCGACGTCCTCCTTCCGACGCTCGCCCTGAACGTGCTCCTCGCCTACCCGCTCTATCGCTTCGTCGCGCGCCTCTTCCCGGTCACGCCGCGGCGACGGGAGGCGGCGGCGCTTGTCTAGCCTGCCGAGCTTCCTCCCTGGCGACCCGCGCGTCGAGGAGCCGTACCGCGTCACGCCCGGGATGGCGGTCCGGATCGCGATCCTCGGGGCGATCGCGATCGCGTTCTTCGCCGTTCTCTTCTTCCGGCTTTGGGCGCTCCAGATCATCTCCGGCGATCGCTACCTCGAGGAGGCGCGGAACAACCAGGTGCGCGTCTTTCGCACGCAGGCCCAACGCGGCGCGATCGTCGATCGCGACGGGGAGCTCCTCGTCTCGAACCGCGCTGGAACGCTCGTCCAGATCTGGCCGGCCGCGCTCGCGGATCTCCCGACGGCGCGTCGCCTCTCCATCCTCCGCCGCCTCGCAGACCTTTTCGACACCTCCGTCAAGGAGATCAACGGCGCCCTTCGCCGCGGGAAGGCCGATCCGCTGACGCCGGTCACGATCCGGGAGAGCGTCCACGACGAGAAGGTGAAGTACCTGCTCGAGCACCAGGCGAAGTTTCCCGGTGTCCAGGTGACGCAGACGCAGCTTCGCCGTTACGAGTACGGCTCGCTCGCGGCGCAGGTGTTTGGCTACGTCGGCGAGATCAGCCCCGACCAGCTCGCGGAGCGGGCGGGGCGCGGGTACGCGGCGGGCGACCGAATCGGGCAGGCGGGCGTCGAGGCCGCCTTCGACCGCTACCTGCGCGGCGTCCCGGGCGAAGGTCAGGTTCGCGTCGACGCGCTTGGTCGGGTCACGAGCAGCCGCGAGTTCAGCCGCCTGCCGGAGCCGGGCTATTCGGTTCGCCTCACCCTCGACCTCGAGCTCCAGCGTGCGGCCGAGGACGCGCTCCGCTACGGCATCCGGCTGGCACGCGCGGGCGGGGAGTGGGCGGCGGACGGGGGGGCGATCGTCGCGATGGAGCCCCGCACGGGCGAGATTCTCGCGCTCGCCTCGAACCCCACCTTCGATCCGTCCGTCTACGTCGGTCGGATCGAGCCGAAGGCGCTCCGGCGGCTCGCCGACCCCGCCGCCAACCACCCGACGCTCAACCGCGCGATCGCCGGAATCTACCCGCCGGGCTCCACCTTCAAGCCCGCGATCGCGCTTGCGGCCATGCAAGAGCGGTTCTTGAGCCCGTCCGAGGTGATCCAGTGCACCGGGAAGATCGAGATCGGCGCGGACAAGCAGGTCTTCACGAACTGGGATCCCTACAAGAACGAGCCGATGCAGCTCGCGACCGCGCTCGCGAACTCGTGCGACACGTACTTCTACCAGGTGGCGCTTCGCGCGTACCGGCGGCCCGACTCCCCGATCCAGAGATGGGCACGTCGCCTCGGCTTCGGCCATCAGAGCGGGATCGAGCTGGGCCCCGAGGCGGAAGGGCTCGTGCCGACGCCCGCGTGGCGGCGGCGGACGTTCACGGGGGTCGACCGCGTATGGACGAGCGGTGATTCCGTCCAGCTCGGGATCGGGCAGGGGGACGTCCTCGTCACGCCGATCCAGATGGCGCGCTTCTACTCCCTCCTCGCGAACGGCGGAAAGCTCGTCCAGCCGACGATCATCAAGGAGGTCGAGCAGCCGGCGACGGAGGGCCAGGAGCCGGTTCCCGTTCGCACCTTCCCCCCGCCCGAGCCAGCGGACGTCGGGCTCGACCCGGCCGCCGTGGCCGCCGTTCAGCGCGGCCTCTACGAGGCGACCCACGCCCCGTACGGGACGTCGACGAGCGTCTTCGCCGACTTCCCGGAGCTGATCGCGGGCAAGACGGGGACGGCCGAGAAGTACGTCGAGCTCCCGGGTTACAAGGGCCTCCGCGACCAGTCGTGGTGGTGCGGCTGGGGCCCGTACGGCGATCCGAAGCTCGTCGTCTGCGCGCTCATCGAAAACGGCGGGCACGGGGGAGAGGCCGCGGCGCCCGCCGCCCTCAAGGTCTTCGAATCGTTCTTCCACATCAAGCCGGGGTCGTACTCGTCGGGCTCCGTGGAGTCGGACTGATGGCGGTCCGGGTCGAAGCGCAGCCCGCCTCCCTCAGCTCCGAGGCGGGCGCGATCATCCGCCGGCTCGACTTCATCCTGCTCGCCGCCGTCGCCGGCCTCGTCGCCTACGGAGTCTGGGTCCTCTCGGCCGTCTCGCGAAACGACGTCCCCGGCGACCCCGACTACTACGTCGTCCGCCAGGGGGTGAACGTGGCGCTCGGCGTCGTCGGCTTCACCGTCGCGACCGCCGTGAACCCCGAGATCTACCGGCGCCTTCGTAAGCCGCTCTACATCGGACTTCTCGCCGCCCTCGCGATCGTGTTCGTCGCCGACGCGATTCGGGGCACTCAGCGGTGGATCGACATCGGCTTCTTTCAGATCCAGCCCTCCGAGCTCGGGAAGATCGCGCTCGTCCTCGTCGTCGCGGGCTACCTCGCAGATCGCTCGCGCAGGCTCGGCGAGTGGCGGACGACCCTCACCGCGGTCGGGCTCGCCGCTCTCCCCGCGTTCCTCGTTTTCGTCGAGCCCGACTTCGGCACGACGCTCGTCTTCTGCGGCGCCGTCGCCGCGGTGCTCGTTCTCGCTGGGACGCCCTGGTCGCACCTGGCTGCGCTCGCCGGCGCGGCGATCACGGGAGCGCTGGCCGTCCTCTGGCTACTCCCGGCGGAGGGCGTCGACGTCCTGCGGCCCTACCAGGTCGAGCGCCTGACGGGATTCCTGAATCCCGACCTGGAGCCGAGCGGCGCCACCTACAACGTCACCCAGTCGATCACGGCGGTCGGGTCCGGCGGTCTCGACGGACGGGGCGTCGCCGGGGCAACGCAGACGAACATGAACTACCTCCCCGAGCACGCCACCGACTTCGTCTTCTCGGCGCTCGCCGAGCAGCGGGGCTTCCTCGGCGCCTCGCTCCTCCTCCTGCTTTACGCGATCGTCGTCTGGCGGGGGGTCAAGACGGTCGCGCTCGCGCCGAGTGTCTACACCGCGGCCGTCGCCGGCGCGATCGTGTTCGCGTTCGTCCTCCAGATCTTCGTGAACGTTGGCATGACGATCGGCATCGCGCCGATAACCGGCATCCCGCTTCCGTTCGTGAGCTACGGCGGGAGCTCCATGATCGCGTGTCTCGCCATGATGGGAATCCTCGAGGCGATCCACGCCCGCGGGCGCCTCGCCGGCCGGGCGTAGCGAGCCAAGTAACAGTCTGTTACTTGTTCTCGCGGCAGGCGTGAGGCTCGCCGGCGCTCGCACGCGCCTCGCGCCGTCCGGCCCCGGTCCTAGCCTTCCGCCATGCCGACCAAAAACTCGCGTGGGACCGACGAGGCGCTCGCGATCGAGGAGGCGGATGCGTGGTTCGAGTACCTCGAGGCGGTGCGCACGCACTCTCACACCGGTCACTACGAGGATGTCGAGCCGTGGGCGTGGGCACGCCTGACCCAGCGTCTGCGAGTCGTCGAGGCCGGTCGAACAGAGGTGCGTCCTGCCGCCGCGTAAGAGGAACGCCCCGGGAAGCGGACGCCGCCTCCCGGCCGCTGCTACTCTGAAATGAGATTCGTAGGGCGCGCCGAGCCCGGTCGGCGCGAGCGCGCCACAACCATCCATGGATTCGAGGCCGAGACGCTTGCGATTCGCGCCGTCCGAACGGACGAGCGAGCGTTCGCGCGCGCGGCCGGAAGGAGTAGGACGTGCTGCAGTGGTTTCGCAAGAAGCTGAGCGCCGCGGAGGCGGCCGCGCCGGAGGTGCCCGTACGCGCCGCACCGATCGAGGAGGCGCCCGAGCTCGCTGAGGTCGCGCCCGCGGCCGAGGAGGAGCGGACGAAGCGACGGCGCCGAGGAACGCGCGGCGGCCGAGGACGGAGAAAGACCGCGGCGCCGGCGGTGCCCGCGGCCGAAGGGCCGGCGCAGGAAGAGCTGAAGAGCGACGGGGCGCCGAAGCAGGCCCGTCGCCGACGGCAACCGAGCAGGCGGAGCGGTAGCGCCGCCGCGCGCCGCGGCCGCCCGGCGGCGCGCAAGGAGATCGTCGTCTCGGTCGACGTCGCCGAGCAGCGCGTCGCCGTTCTCGAGGACGGGAAAGCGGTCGAGGTCTACCTCGAGCGGCCGGGCCGCCGCTCGATCGCGGGGAACGTGTACAAGGGGGTCGTCGACAACGTCCTCCCCGGAATGGAGGCGTCCTTCGTCGACATCGGCCTCGACCGGAACGGCTTCCTGTACGTGGACGAGATCGTCGTCCCCGAGCTCGAGGGGAAGCGGCACGGTCGCCGGATCCAGGATCTCATCCAGCGCGGCGAGGAAGTGCTCGTCCAGGCGGTCAAGGACCCGATGCGGACGAAGGGCGCTCGCGTCACGACAGACATCTCCCTTCCGGGTCGATTCCTCGTCTACACCCCCTTCGGCGAGGGGATCGGCGTCTCCCGGCGCCTCGACGACGCGGAACGCGACCGGTTGAAGGCGATAACCAAGGAGCTCGACCTTCCGGAGGGCGGAATCATCGTGAGGACGGCCGCCGAGGGCGCGTCCAGGGAGGAGCTCGAGGGCGACCTCGCGCTGCTCCGAAAGCTCTGGTCGACCTTGCAGGGCCGGGCCGCCCGCACGAAGCCGCCCGCGCTCGTGTACCAGGAGGCGGAGCTTCCGCTCCGCATCATCCGCGACCTCTTCATCCGCGACTTCGAACGCGTCCTCGTCGACCACGAGCGGACGCATCGGCGAATCGTCGGCTACCTGAAGCGCACGTCCAAGGAGCTCGCCGAGCGAGTCGAGCTCTACAGCGGCAAGGAGCCGATCATGGAGAAGCACGGGGTGGACGCCGCCATTCGCTCGACGCTCGACCGTCGCGTCGACCTGCCGTCGGGCGGATACCTCGTCTTCGACTACGCCGAGGCCTTCACCATCGTGGACGTAAACACGGGGCGGTTCGTCGGCGCGCGCGGCAAGACGAGCGGGGCGCGGCTCGAGGACACGATCACGAAGAACAACCTCGAAGCGGTCGAGGAGGTCGTCCGCCAGCTTCGCCTCCGCGACGTCGGCGGGATCATCGTCATCGACTTCATCGACATGGCGAACCCGAAGAATCGCGAGCTCGTCGAGGAGGCGCTCAGGCACGAGCTCGAGAAGGACCGGACGAAGACCTACGTCGTCGAGATCTCGCCGCTCGGTCTCGTCGAGATGACGCGCCAAAACGTGACGGACGGGCCTCGCGAGATTCTCACACACGCCTGCCCGACGTGCGACGGCGACGGCGTCGTCGTCTCGGACGAGACGCACGCGGTGAACGCCGAGCGCGAGCTCCGCCGGCTCGCCGCGGCGTCGCGAAACCAAGCGTTCCGAATCGAGCTCAATTCCCGGATTGCCGCTCTTCTCATCGGGTCCGGCGCGTCGCGAGTCGCTGAGCTCGAGCGCGAGACCGGCCGCCGGTTCTACGTCGAGGCCCGCGACGACGTTCCGCCGGATCACGTCGTCCTGCTCGAGCGCGGTCCGATCTCTCGCCTCGAGGGGAAGCGACTGCCGGTCGCGGCGGGCGACGAGCTCGAGCTCCGGCTCGAGGGGGAGGACGCACAGATGAGCGGCGATGCGGTCGCCCGCCTCGACGGCTACGCGGTCTCGGTCGCGAGCGCGCGCAAGCGGATCGGCCAAACGGTCAAGGTCCGGATCGAGCGCGCGACGACGACGGCCGCCTACGCGGTCCTAGCGAACGGGGACGCGGCGGAGCCGCCGGTCGAAGCGGGCCTCGAGGTCGAGCGCGAGGAGAGCGAAGGCGAGCGGGAGGAGCCGAAGCGCCGCTCGCGGCGCGGAAGCCGTGGTGGCCGCGGGCGCAAGAAGCAGGCGGTCGCTTCCGAGGCGAGCGTCACCGTGGAGCCGGAGGCGCTGGCCGAGCCCGAGGCGGTCGCGGAGGCGGAGCCGGCAGAAGCGACGAGAGAGGATGGTTCCGCCGACGAGCCGCCGCGCAAGCGGACGCGGCGAGGATCGCGCGGAGGCCGAAACCGACGCCGCAAGCGCGCCGCCGTCGACACCGAGGCGGCCGGCGAGAGCGCGCCCCAGCCGGACGCCGTCGCGGTCGTTGCCGGCGAGGAGGAGCGAGGCTAGACTGGACGCGAGCGGGCGACGGCCCGCTCCTTTTCGGTATGGCGATGAGCTACGCGATCATCAGGGTTGGCGGAAAGCAGTACCGCGTCCGCGAGGGCGAGCGACTCCTCGTCGACCGGCTTCCGTACGACGAGGGCGCGACGTTCGCTCCCGACGTCCTTGCGCTCGGCGGGGAGGGCGATCCGATGCTCGGGCCCGACGAGTTACGCGGGCGACAGGTGACCGCTCGCGTCGCCGCTCACGTCCTCGGCGACAAGGTGATCGTCGGCAAGCACCGACGCCGTACCGGCTACCGCCGCCGGAACGGCCATCGCAGCCGCCTCTCGCAGATCGAGATCCAGTCGATCTCCGAGGCGAAGCCGAGGCGAACGACGAAGAAGAGCGAGACGAAGGAAGACGATGGCGCATAAGAAAGGACTCGGCTCGTCGAAGAACGGCCGCGACTCGGAGTCCAAGCGACTCGGTGTCAAGGTGTTCGACGGCCAGCAGATCACGTCCGGGACGATCGTCGTCCGCCAGCGCGGGACGCGGTTTCAGGCCGGCCCGGGCACAGGCCTCGGCCGCGACCATACGATCTTCGCGACGCGCGACGGGCGAGTCTCGTTTCGGACGTCCGGCGTGAGCCGCTCCGTCTCGGTCGTCTAAGCCCCTCGGGGCGGAATGTTCCAAGACCGGGCCCGCATCGAGGTCGCGGGAGGACGTGGCGGCGACGGCGCCCTCTCGTTTCGGCGCGAGAAGTACGTCCCGAAGGGCGGTCCCGACGGCGGCGACGGAGGGAAGGGCGGCGACGTGGTGCTCGTCGCCGATCCTGATCGGCGCGATCTCGCGTTCTTCGCTCGAAACGCCCGCTTTCGCGGAGATCGCGGCCGGCACGGCGAGGGGTCGAACCGGCGCGGGGCCGACGGGAAGTCTCTCGAGCTCCCGGTTCCCGTCGGAACTCAGGTCTTCGACGCGGACGGGCGGCTCGTCGCCGATCTCGCCCACGCGGCCGCGCGGGTCACCGTTGCGCACGGTGGCCTCGGCGGTTTCGGCAACCGGCGCTTCGCAACGCCGACGGAACAGGCGCCCCGGGTCGCCGAGGTCGGCCAGCCGGGCGAGGAGCGCTCGCTCGAGCTTCGCCTCAAGCTGCTCGCGGACGCCGCGCTCCTCGGCTTTCCGAACGCGGGCAAATCGTCTCTTCTTCGCCGGCTCTCGAACGCAAGGCCGAAGGTCGCCGAGTACCCCTTCACGACGCTTGCGCCCGTCCTCGGGACGGTCGAGGCGCCGGACGGCCGTCAGCTCACGGTCGCGGACGTGCCCGGCCTCCTCGAAGGGGCGAGCGAGGGCGTCGGGCTCGGCGACGAGTTCCTCGCGCACCTCGAACGTGCGCGACTCTTCCTGCACGTGATCGACGCGCAGGAGGACGCGAGCGAACGGTTCCGTGCGATCGACCGGGAGCTCGCCGCGTACGGCGCCGGACTTGCCTCCCGCCCTCAAATGGTCGTCGTCAACAAGATCGACCTTGTGCCCGAGCGGACTGCCGTCCGGCTGGACGATCCACGCGTCCTCGGCGTCGCGCACGTCTCCGCGCTGACCGGAGCGGGGATCGACGAGCTCGCGCGAATGCTCTTCGACGTGATTCCCGACGAGCCCCGCCAGGAGCGCGGACCGGAAGAGGATCTCGCCGACTTCCTCGTCTACCGTCCTGAGCCGCCGAGGCGACGTCCGCTCCGAATCCTCCGCGCCGAGGGCGGCTACCGCGTCACGGGGCGAACGGCGGCGAGCGTCGACCCGACCGAGCTCCGCGAGGCGCTTCGGGCGGCGGGAGCGAAGCCGGGCGACCAGGTCACGGTCGGCGACCGGTCCTTCGCGCTCGAGTGAGCGCCCGGGGATCTGTGTCTCTCGCACGCGCGAGCGTCCCCGCCGCTGTCGCGGTCGGATTCCTGGGCGGAACGTTCGACCCTCCGCACCTCGGGCACGTCGCGCTCGCCGGCGCGGCGATGCAGGAGCTCGATCTCGAGCGGCTCGTCGTCGTCGTCGGCGGCGAGCCGCCGCACAAGCACGTCGAGACCGACGCCGAGACCCGGTTCCAGCTCGCCGAGGCGGCCTTCGCCGACGTCGCGAACGTCGAGCTCTCCCGCCACGAGCTCGATCGCGCGGGGCTCTCGTACACGGTCGATACGGCGCGCTGGGCGGCCGAGCAGTTCCCGGATCCCGTCTTCGTCGTCGGTGCCGACGAGTTCGCCGACTTCCTCACGTGGAAGGACCCGGACGCCGTCCTCGCATACGCGCGGCTTGCGGTCGCGACGCGACCCGGCTACGACCGGGAGACGCTCGAGGCCGTTCTCGCCCACGTTGAGCGTCCGGAGCGCGTTCGCCTCTTCGAGCTCGAGCCGATTCCGATCGCCTCGCGTGACGTTCGGGCGCGCGTCGCGCGCGGCGAGTCGATCGCGCCTCTCGTCCCGACCCGGGTCGCGCGGCTGATCGACGAGCTCGGCCTCTACCGCGGCGCGTAGGCGGTTGCCGCGTCGAACGGACGGCGGCTACGCTCTGGCGAATGCCTCGTAGCGAGAAGAGCGGCTGACGCGCTGACGCCGCTCGAGCAAGCGAAACGGATCGCGGGCTTCGCCCAGGACAAGCTGGCGAAGGACATCACCATCCTCGACATGCGGCCGGTGTGCTCGTACACCGACTACTTCGTCGTCTGCACGGGGCAGAACGCGCGTCAGGCGAAGGCCATCTTCGACGAGGTGCACGGGCGGCTGAAGCGGGAGCACCGCCTGATCCCGCACAACGTCGACGGCGCGAAGGAGGCGAGCTGGATCCTCGCCGACTATCTCGACGTCGTCTTGCACGTCTTCACGCCGGAGGCGCGCTCGTACTACCGTCTGGAGGAACTCTGGGGCGACGTCCCGAGCGTCGAGTTCGCGACCGCCGCATCCTAAGCGGCGCCGAGCGTCCCCTCGGAGCCCTCGCCGAAGCCGCCAATCGCCCAGACGATGATGATGATCGCCGCGATCAGCGCCGCGAGCAAGAGGAGCCCGCCGATGAACGCGATCGGCGGGCTCGTGAGGCGCAAGCGGCGCCGAGTCTCGGCTCTCGGCTCGTCCACGGCACCACTCTACAAGCCGAACTCGGAGGAGTAGCCGGAGTGCGTTCGGGCGTCCGCGGGGCGGGTGAACGGCCGCCCCGGAACAGGCTCCCACGCCGTCGACCGGCACATCGGACAGGCGGGTGGCGACCCGGCGAGAGCGACGCCGTAACCACAGACGGCGCATCGAAACTCGCGTCGACCCGCTCCCCTCGGCCGCCCGTCGGCGGCCGTAACCGCTCCCGCAGACTCCCCGCGCGTCGCCATGCCTCGCCCTCCCTTGCGGCTCGCCTACCCCCGATCGAGCGCGTCAAAACGCTCCCGAACGCGTCCGCTATCGTGTCGCGCGGGGGCCATAGCTCAGCTGGGAGAGCGCCACGCTGGCAGCGTGGAGGTCGCCGGTTCGAGCCCGGCTGGCTCCACTCCCTCGTTCGCAGGGGATTCGTCGGCGGAAGGGCGGCCTAGCCGCCGCCCCTCGCTGCCCGATGGATGCCCGAACGCCACGAAAAGGGCGCCCGAAGGCGCCCGACGCGCGTCGCTGCTGCCTCTCGCTCTAGCCGGTGACTTGGAGCTCGAGGTCATGCGCTGGTCGCGAAAGTTCTATCCCCGTGGTCCGGCCAGCGTCTTACGCCGCCTGGGTGACCTTCGCAGTTAGGGCATCTAGCTCGACCGACTCAATGCGAAGCGCTCGAAACAGGTTCTCGCCGTTGAAGTGCCGGGTAGGAATCGCGTGGGGGCGAGGGAGAGGAGGTCGCTGTGGAGCAGGACATGTGGACGTACCGCCGCGAGACTTGGACGAAAGGCGGCACGGTAACGAGCGCCACACCCGACATCGATGTCGTCGGCTTTTCGGTCGAGGCGACCGACGGGGGGATCGGTAAGGTCGACGAGGCCTCGTACGACGTCGGGACGAGCTACCTGGTCGTCGATACCGGTCCGTGGATCTTCGGCAAGAAGGTGTTGCTCCCGGCCGGAATCATCCGAGACGTCGACCTCGACGCCGAGACCGTCTTCGTCGACCGAACGAAGGACGAGATCAAGAACGCGCCCGAGTTCGACCCCGAGACGTACCGGTCGGAGGCCTACCGGTCCGAGATCGGCGGCTACTACACCGGGCTCGGGCCGTACACAGCGCCCGAGACGTCGACCACGGCGTTCGACGAGCCCGACCGGCTGTAGCGAGAGCAAGACCCCCGGGCGGTGGAACGAACGGCAATCTCGCCCCGACCGCCCGGGGCGTCGCTGCGACCCAGGTGGCGAAGACGGCCAGGCGTCGAGCTCGATCGGCTTGAGACGCAGCTCGCCGCTAGCTCAAGATCATCGGCGCTCACCCGCTGAGGAAGCGCTCGGCGGCCTCGCGACGGACGAACGTCTCGACCGCCTTCTCGGTCTTCGCGCTCACGACGGCGTAGACGAGCACGCACGAACCGTATGGACGCGGGGAGCAGGACCGAGGCGGCTCACGAAGTGCCGCGCGATTCAAGGTTGAACGCGGTGCCACTCATACCCCGGGTACGCCATCACGACCCGCCATTCGCATGCGAAGAACTCGCACTCCTCTCGGTCGTCTGGCGTCAGCCGGAGCCCGCCTCCTTCGATGCTGTAGCGGAAGCGCACCTCGCCGAACTCCTTCGAGATGACGAGGGTGTTGCCGTCCACTTCATACCTTCCATCATCGACTTGCTCGCCCCTCCAATCACGCGACCCAAACAGGCCGTCCTCCGTAAAGAAATGCGAATGCTCGCGTGGGACCGCCCCCTTGCAAGGACGTTCAGCGTTTGCATAGGGAACCAACCCGTTATCCGCCGCGACGGAGGCGGCAAGCTCGCCGAGGCCAGCTTCCCTGAGGACGCGCACCAGCTCGGAGCACTTCGTGACTCGCTTCCATTCGCCGACGATCGGGTGTCCCTTCGGCACGCCGGCAGACGTCACCTCAGTCCCGCTAGCTCCCTCCGTCGGCCCTTCCGTTGCTTTGTCGTCGGAGGCTCCGCACCCGCTGGCCAGAAGCAACAGCACCGATACCGCGGCGCTCAGGCGCGCGACCGCCAGCATGGCGTAAGTATCTCGGGACGGTCGCTCGTCGAGTAATCTGGCGACCGCGTGAACGAGCACGGACCGAACGGTCGCCGTGTCCAATCCGTGCCCAGACGCTCGAAAACCGGCTGACGGAGCTATGCGGGTTCGCTCAGCGTCGACCCGCCACCCCTCGCCATCGCCCGCCAGGGCGCCGTACCACGCTGGCAGCGTGGAGGTCGACAGGTTCGAATCCCGTGGCTCCATCTCGGCGCTCGCTCACTTGCCGCCGCTGCGGGCGTCACCCGTTTCGGCCCGGCGCTTCGAGGACGGGCTGCTCGCCGAGCGCGAGCCGCGTCGGTTCGGACGCCCGTCGCGGGGGGCCGCGCTCGTCTCCCGTCTCGGCCGGGCTAGAGAAGCCGCAACAAGAGGATGATGAGGATGATGACGAGGATGAGTCCGACAATGCCACCTATGTACATCTGTTGCGACCTCCGGCGCAGAACAGGCTCTCGAGAAGGGGTTCTCTCCGCGAAGCGCGGGGACTAATCCTTCGGACGAGGAAGAGAGGAGGTCGTTGTGAAGCGAGACGGTGAACCACCTTTGCAGCGATGGAATCAAGCGGGGAATCTCGCGCACGGTGAGACAGCGGTCGATCCGGCCCCGATGCGGCGGGGGCTGGAACCGGCGGAAGGAAGAAGATTCGGTGGCTCCTTCCTCGCTCGGAGGGGCAAGCCTTGCGGCGGGTTTGCCCCACCACCTCGATCCCGACGACGCCGCGAAACCGGCTTGAACGATCGAGACCTCACGATTCCTTGGCAGCATTTCCTCGCGCTCGAGGGTGAAGAAGCAGCCCTCCTCGTCGCTGCTCGCTACGACGCGCTCCGTGCGGCCGACTGCGACGCCGAGGCCGCTTTCGTCGTCGCCGTCCATCCCGAGATCGCCGTCGGCGACGCGGTCGCGCTCATCCGGCGCGGGTGCACGCCGCGAACGGCGGTCCGGATCCTTCTCTGAGGCGGTTTGGGAGCTTTCGCTCCTCGCCGTCGTCACCGGCGAAAAAAGCGAAGGGCGACTCGGCTGCGGCCCCCGAATCGCCCTTCCTTCGCTACCTGGCGGTTCCGCTGGCGAGACGGAACGCTTACATGAGGAGCCTGCCGAAGGGAGCAGCGCTTGTCCTCCCCCAAACGGGGGAACCGAGGGCTCGCGTCGAGGAGTCGAGCATCACGTCAGCCGCGCCCCAGGATCAGGCCGAGAACGCCCGAGTAGTCGTCCTGGCCCAGCCCCGCCCGCTCGGCCTCGGCGAACCAGGCCTGCGCGGAGGCGGTCAGCCGTAACTCGACGCCACACGATCGGGCTGCCTCGACGATCAGGTCCGCGTCCTTTCGGGCGAGGGAGAGCGCGAACCGCGCCGGGTAGCGGCCGGTCTCGACCGATTCGCGCCGCCGCTCGGCCTGCCCGGCGAGCGGAGTTGCGGCCAGGACCTGGAACGCGACGGCCCGCGGCAACCCGAGACCGTCGGCGAGCGCGAGCGCCTCGCCGAGGACGCCGAGGACGCCGAGGAGGGTCGTGTTCGCGACGAGCTTCGCGCCCGTGCCTGCGCCGACGGGCCCGACCGGAACGACCGAGCCGAGCGCAGCAAGAAGCGGGGTCCACCGCTCGACGGGCGCCGGCTGACCACCGACGAAGACGACGAGCGCTCCCGCTTCCGCCTCGGTCACGCTCCCGAGCACGGGGGCGTCGAGGAACCGGTCGGGTGGGAGGGACGATGCCAGTCGAGCGGTGGCGGCCGGTCCGACGGTGGACATCTGGATCACGGTCGTCGAGGCGCCCGCCCCGGCGAGGATGCCGTCCGGGCTCTCGGCGACGTCGCGAAGCGCACCCGGGTCGGCGACCATGGTGACGACCACGTCCGTTCGCCGGGCGGCCTCGGCCGGCGTCTCGGCGCGCCTCGCGCCGAGCTCGACGAGTGGCCGCGCCCTGGCGGGGTCGCGATTCCAGACGACGAGCTCGTGTCCCGCCTCGAGGAGGCGATGCGCGATCCGCGCTCCCATCGCGCCCAAGCCGACGACGGCGACGGAGGTCATGGTCGAGAGCGAGTATGGCGGAGGCGCGATTCGCCTCCCCCCGACGCGGGTACTTCGTGCGCATGGAGGGAGAGGAGAAGCAGGGACGACCTGGGGAACTGGCCGATGCTCCCGAGGAAGCGCTCCCTCAGGACCCTGCCGTTCCGGGAGTGAAGCTTCCTGCGGACGAGCCGGGGCAGGGCACCGGATCGACGACGGAGAAGGATCCCGACGATTGGGTGACGGGCGACGAGCCGATGACGGGCGCGCAGGCCTCCTACCTGCGAACGCTCGCGCAGGAGGCGAACGAGCCGTTCGACGAGACGCTCACGAAGGCGGAGGCCTCGAAGCGGATCGACGAGCTGCAGGCGAAGACGGGGAGAGGGCGACGATGAGCGAGCCGGAAGACCGCACGGACGCGACCGTCGGGCCCGTCGGCCGAGCCGACGAGGACGAAGAAGCAGTCGAGCAAGCGGCCGAGGCCGACGAGACGCTGCCGCCGGCGAGCATGCCCGGCGGTCCGGAGTATCCCGAGGAGGCGAGCGAGGGCCCGGACACGGGCGCCCCGGCCCACTAGCAGCGGCGCAGACACGCCGGAGAGGACGACGCGCGACGACGGCGATCGCTTCGCGCTTTCGTCGCGACGGCGAGCGTCGCGACGCGATTCAATACGACGTTCCGGTCTCGGGGATCGAGCTCATGTCCGTGCCGTTCCGTCCAACTCGAAGAGCCAGAAGTCGCGGCGGATGACCGGCAGAGCGACGTTGAAGACCGGGATGTCCCCGATCGAGCCGTCGAAGCGACCGGCGTGGCCGTGGCCGTGGATGACGAGGTCGGGGCGGTGCGCCTCGATCGGCGGCGCCATTCGGTCCGTGCCGAGGAACGTCCAGATCGTCTTCGGCTCGCCCTCGAGTGTCGTCCACGTGGGCGCGTAGTGGAGGAGGACGATCCTGACCGGGCAGTCGGCGATCGCGTCGAGGCCGTGCTCGAGTGCGCGCACCTCCTCGGTCGTCTCCGCGTAGACCTTGCGGAGGATTGGCTCGCCGAAATCGGGGAGCTGCGAGTCGGGAAAGCCGCCGACGAATCCTTTCGTGCCGACGATCCCGACCCCCGTCCCGCGCACGTCGAGCGTCGTCCACGATCGATTCAGGACGGTGATGCCGGCGTCGCGGAGGAGGCCCATGATCTCCTCCTGTCGGTTCGAGTGCCAGTCGTGGTTTCCCAGAACGGCGACGACGGGGACCGCGAGCGCGCGCACCGCGTCGGCGAGAACGGCGGCCTGCTCCGGCTCCCCGTGCGTCGTGAGATCGCCGGCGAGGAGCACGAGGTCGGCGCCGTCGAGGCGCGCGAACGCCTGCTCGATCTCGCCGCGCCGCGACGGCGAGCAGTGGATGTCTCCGGCGGCGGCGACGCGGATCCGCACGGCTCCTATCTTGCCGCCCCGACGCGGCCTGCCCCGCGCGCTTCGCCGGAGATGGCGGCGGACGCCTCCGGTACGCTCGCCGCATGCCCGAGTTCGAGGAGATGTGCGCGACGATGAAGAAGGCAGCGGGCGCCCTCCGCGAAGCCGATGTCCCGTTCGTGCTCGGCGGCGGGCTCGCCGCGTGGGCGCGGGGCGGGCCCTCGTCGGACCACGACGTCGACCTTCTCGTCAAGCCCGGCGACGCCGAGCGCGCCGTCGAGGCGCTCGAGGGCATCGGGATGCGGATCGAGAAACCGCCGGAGGGATGGCTCCTCAAGGCGTTCGAGGGCGACGTCATGGTCGACGTGATCTACGACCCGGCGACGGGGCCGGTGACAGACGAGGTGATCGAGCGCGCCGAGGAGCGCGAGGTGCTGTCGACGCGGATGCGCGTCATGGCGCTCGAGGACATCCTCGTCACGAAGCTCCGGGCGCTCAACGAGACGCACCTCGACCTCAGTGGGACGCTCGAGATCGCGCGCTCGGTGCGCGAGCAGGTCGACTGGGACGAGGTGCGCGAGCGGACGAAGGACTCGCCGTACGCGAAGACGTTCTTCACGCTCGTCGAGGAGCTCGGGATCGTCGCGCCGAGCGGCGTCGCAGGGTAGACTCGAGAGGGAGATGACGAAGCTCGGCCTTACCGGCGGAAGGGGGAGCTAGCGGGCGGCGCGCGCCGGTCGCACGACTCCTCCCTGGCCTCTCGCGCGAGAGGCTTTTTTGTACCGCGCGCGGATCGAGGAGTGGACGTGGAGCGCTATGAGGCAGACGTAATCGAGCGAAGGTGGCAGGACGTCTGGCGCCGCGAGCGAGCCTTCCATGTCGCGAATCCAGGCGAGCCGGGCGCGCCGGAACCGGGCGCGAAGACGTACGTCCTCGAGATGCTTCCCTACCCCTCGGGCGAGCTTCATATGGGGCACGTCCGGAACTACATGCTGGGCGAAGTCGTCTCGCACTTCCGGCGCAGGAACGGCTACGCCGTCCTGCGGCCCATGGGGTTCGACGCGTTCGGGCTCCCGGCCGAGAACGCGGCGATCAGGGAGGGCGGCCACCCGCGAGACGTCACTGAGCGGAACATCGTGGCCATTCGCGCCCAGATGGAGCGAATGGGATGGGCGATCGACTGGGATCGCGTGCTCGCAACGCACGAGCCGGCCTACTACCAGTGGACGCAGTGGCTCTTCCTGCGCTTCCTCGAGCGGGGGCTTGCCTACCGAAAGCAGGCACCCGTCAAGTGGTGCCCGAACGACCAGACGGTGCTCGCGAACGAACAAGTCGTGGACGGCCGCTGCGAGCGCTGCGGCGCCGAGGTCGAGTCGCGCAATCTCGAGCAGTGGTTCTTCCGCATCACGGACTACGTCGACCAGCTGCTGGACGAGATGGAGCTGCTGGAGGAGTGGCCGGAGCGCGTCCTGACGATGCAGCGGAACTGGATCGGCCGCTCCGCCGGCGCCGAGATCGTCTTCGAGGTGGCGGAGACGGGACAGCACGTTCC
>JALZGN010000022.1 GCA_030861005.1 Actinomycetota bacterium | reverse complement strand
GATGATCGAGCGCATGATCGAGCTCTCGGGCCTCAAGGAGGTGCCCACCGATGTCTGGGTCGATGGTGCCGAGCGCGTGCGGAAGATCGAGCTCACGTACGAGAACGTGCGCTTCCCGTCGCGGCAGAAAGGCGACATCACGCTCACGACCGAGCTGTACGACTTCGGCGTCGAAGCGGACATCGACCTCCCGCCCACGGCCGAGGTGACCGATCTCGGAGCTCTCCTCAGGCAGGGAACGAGCTGATGCGCGGCCACGCGGCGAGGAGGAGGAGCTGATGGCGACGGCGTCGACCGCGACGACGGGTGTCGAGTGGGGGCCGACGATGGACGTCGTGCTGAAGATCTGGCGCACCAACCCGGAGACCGGTGAGCGGAAGCTCGTGCGCTACGAAGTCGAGGCACCGGAATGGGCCTGCCTTCTCGACGTCCTCGACATCGTGAAGGACCGGGTCGACGGCACGCTCGCGTACCGCAAGAGCTGCCGCATGATGATCTGCGGCTCCTGCGGCATGCGCATGGACGGGCGCGCCGTCCTCGCCTGCAAGGAGCGCATGAAGCCGATCGTCGACCGCGGGCACGTCCCCGTCATCTCGCCGATGGGGAACCTGCCGGTGGTCAAGGATCTCGTCGTCGATATGGGCCCCTTCTGGTCGAAGATCCGCGCGATGCGGCCGTGGATCGAGCCCGGCTACGAGGAGTATCCGGAAAACGGGGAGTTCCGCTACACGCAGGAGCAGATGAACCCCATCCACAAGGAGGCGCTCTGCATCATGTGCGGCTGCTGCGTCTCCGAATGCAACTCGATGGAGGCCGACCCCGAGTTTCTCGGCCCCGCCGCGCTTGCGAAGGGGTTCCGCTTCGTCGGCGACCCGCGCGACCGGCAGAAGATCGAGCGGCTCGAGCACTACAACTCAGAGCACGGCATCTGGGACTGCACGCGCTGCTACTTCTGTAACGAGCGGTGTCCCAAGGGTGTCGATCCCCGCGACGCGATCGCCAAGCTCGGCGCGGAGTCGATCAAGGAGGGCATCGACCGCGACCTGGGAGCGAAGCACGCCAAGTGGTTCGTCCGCTCGGCCATGACGACCGGGTGGCTGCGGGAGACGGAGCTCGTCCCGAAGACGCAAGGGCTCGTCTCGGCGATCAAGCAGACGAAGTTCGCCCTCTCGCTCGCGCGACACGGCAAGGTGCCGCTTCCCGTTCCGCCGCACGTCGCCGAGAACGTCCACGAGGCGCGCATGCTCCGCGAGCTGGTCGCGACGCAGGGCCGGCTCGGCTCGCTCGGGCACGTCCAGGGCGAGCGGGCGCTCGCGCGGATCGAGAGGACGGACGCCGGGGGCGCCCGCCGCGACGTGCCGGAGATCACTCCTGGGAAGGAGCCCGTCCCGCGCGACATCGGAGAGCAGCCGTAACCGCGAAGAACACCGCGCACTTTCCGCGGCGGGAAGCTTCGTCCATCGCTTCGCTCGTAGGAGGAATTGAGTGAGAGTCGCTTACTACAAGGGCTGCCTCGCGTCGCTCTCCGCAAAGGAGCTCGACACCTCGACCCAGGCGCTCGCCCCGATGCTCGGAATCGAGCTGGAGGAGCTCGAGCGTGTCACCTGCTGCGGCGCCGGCGACATCCATGAGGCCGAGCCCGACTACTACCTGCACCTGAACGCGCGGATCCTCGCGTACGCCGAGGCGACCGGGACGGACACGCTCATGACGATCTGCAACGTCTGCACGCTGAACCTCCGGCAGGCGAACCACATGCTCCGAAACGACGAGGCGCTTCGGGCTCGGGTCAGCGACAACCTACGCGCGGTCGGCGCGCCGCCGTACTCGGGCGACGTCGACGTGAAGCACTTCCTGTGGCTGATCGCCGAGGGCGAGGGCTACGAGCGGCTCCGAGCGGTTGCGCACAAGGGGCTCAAGGGTCTCCGAGTGGCGCCGTTCTACGGTTGTCAGATCCTCCGTCCCTCCAAGCTCATGGGCTTCGAGGATCCCGACCGCCCCTGGTCGCTCGAGGCGATCATCGAGGCGTGCGGCGGCGAGCCGGTCGACTACCCGGCCAAGATCAAGTGCTGCGGGTTCCCGATCATCCAAGCGCGGGAGGAGACGGCGCTCGGCGAGCTCCTCCAGCCGATCGAGCAGTCGCTGGAAGCGGGTGCCGACGCGATGGTGACGCCGTGCCCGCTCTGCCACCTCTCCCTGGACGCGTGGCAGCAGAAGCTCGAGGCGTCGACCGGCAAGCGCTACCAGATGCCGATCCTCCACCTCGCCCAGCTCATCGGCGTGGCCGCCGGACTCGAGGAGTCAGAGCTCAAGTTCAAGCGCCACGTCGTCTCCGTGGAGCCGATGCTCGCGAAGGTCGAAGGACCGTCGTAACGGAAGAAAAATTCCCGGCCCGGCTCGACTTCGCGAGACCGGGCCGGGTTTGCCCCTCCGTAGCAGAAGACGCGCGCGCCGAGCCCGCCCTTGCGACGTTCCCGCCGAAGAATCGTGCTCGGAGCGACTGTTTCGGCGGCGACCGCGGCCGCGTGGTCGCTCTTCGAGGCGCAGTGGGTCGAGCGGCGAGAGGTGGAGCTTCCGGTCGCCGGGCTTCCCGCCGAGCTCGACGGGTTCCGGCTCCTCCACGTCTCCGACCTCCATCTCGGGACGCTCTCGCTGGGCGGCGTCGCCCTCGATCGCGCCGTCGCCTGGGTCGGGGAGGTGCGCCCCGATCTCGTCGCGATCACGGGCGACCTCGTGACGCGTCGCGGCGGGAAGGACAAGCTCCGCGAGGCGGTCCACGCCCTGGCCGCGCGGCATGGCGTCGTCGCCGTGCTCGGAAACCACGACGTCGACGACGCGCGCGACCCGTTCGCGCGACCGGCGGACGCAGCGGATCTGGAATCCGCGGGAGCGCTCCTTCTCCGCGACGACGCGTTCGCCTTCGACCACGACGGCGCGCGCGTCCAAGTGGTCGGCGTCGATCCGGCTTCCTATCGCTCGGGATCCTCCCGCCCCGCGGAGCGGGTGGATGCCGACGCGCGGCTTCGGATCCTCCTCTCCCACTTCCCGGAGGTCGTCCGACGGCTCCCGACCGGCGTCTTCCATCTCGTCCTCGCCGGCCACTACCACGGCGGACAGATCTGCCTCCCGTCGCCGTGGGGGAAGATTCGCCTCAAGGACCTGCGGGGGACGTTCGTGGAGGGCCTCTACGACGTCCGCGGCGCGCGACTCCACGTGTCCCGCGGGCTCGGCACGAGCTTCGTCCCCGTCCGCCTCCTGGCTCGGCCCGAGGCGACGCTCCTTACGCTCCGCCCGCGAAACTAGATTTCGACCTGCGTGCCGTACCGACTGCACCCGGTGAACGCGATCTCGATCCGCCACGCACCACCGCCCTGCGTCGAGTGCGTCTTTTGGCAGAGCCGGGACGGGCGGACGGTCGACAAGGCGAAGTGGGCGGACCGGGTCGAGGACGAGTGGGGCGCGTGGGGGACGCTCTACTTCGCCGAGGGCGATCGCCTGCTCGGGTTCATCCAGGCCGCTCCCGCCGAGCATTTCCCGCGCGGGCACGACCTCCCCGCGGGACCTCCTTCGGCGGACGCCGTCCTCGTCGCGTGCGCCTACCTCGTCGACCTGACCGCGCCTTGGGTGATGCAGAGCCTCTTCCTCTCTGTGATCGGGGAAGCGCGCGATCGGGGCGTCAAGGCGATCGAGACGTTCGCCTACCGGTATCCCGAGGGCGAGAGTGCCTACGAGCGCTTCTTCGTCCACCGGACGATCTTCCCGAGCGACTTCCTCGCCGACTTCGGCTTCTACCCCGTCCGCTGGCAGGGGCGCGTCGCACTCGCTCGCCTCGAGCTCGGCGGCCTCCAGGCGGTCGAGGCCGGGAGGCGGGCGCGCGTCCTCGCGAAGGTGAAGGAGGCCTTCGCGCCGGCGCCCGTGCCCGAGCGGCCCGTCTGAGAACCTTCGTGAGCCGAACGTCGGCCGCTGCTTGACGCGCTAGACGGGGAGCAGCTGCCGGGCGAGGAGGAGCTCGGCGATCTGCACGGCGTTCAGCGCGGCGCCCTTGCGCAAGTTGTCGTTCACGATCCAGAGCGAGAGGCCGCCGTGCTCGGCGGCGGCGTCTCGGCGTATCCGCCCGACGAGCACCTCGTCGCCTCCCGCCGCGCTGCGCGGCGTCGGAAACTCGGCCAGGCGGACGTGCGGGGCGGTCGCGAGGACCTTCGCGGCGTCCTCGGGCGGGAGCGGTTCCTCGGTCTCGATCCAGACGGCCTGCGCGTGCCCGACGAGCACGGGGACGCGCACGCACGCCGCGTGCAGCGGGAGCTCCGGAAACCCGAGGATTTTTCGCGTCTCGGCCCGGAGCTTCGACTCCTCTCCGAACTCCTCGCCGTCGAACTCCCAGTCCATCACGAGGTCGCCCTCGAGCGGCTCTGTCCGGCGCAGCCGCTCGATCCCCGCGTCGCCGGCGCCCGACATCGACTGGTACGTCGCCAACCGCACGCGGCGAAGGCCGGCCGCGTCGGCGAGCGGCTTGAGGACGCATGAGAGCTGGATCGCCGAGCAGTTCGGGTTCGCGACGATGCGATCCCCGTTCAGCGCCTCGTCGTTCACGCCCGCGACGACGAGCGGGACGCCTTCGGCGAGGCGGTAAGCGTCCGATTTGTCGATCGCGACCGCGCCGCTTTCGACCGCGGGCGGGACGAGCTCTCGACTCGCGTCCGTTCCCACCGAGAAGAAGCACAGGTCGAGATCGCCCGCCGAGAGAGCTTCAGGCGTTCCCTCCTCGACCGTGAGCTCCCGATCGCCGAAGCGAACGGTCCGGCCCGCGGAGCGGGCGGTCGCGAACGCACGGACGTGTCCGAATCCGCGCTCGGCGAGGAGCGCGAGCGCGACGGTTCCGACTGCCCCGGTAGCGCCGACGACGCCGACCCGGATCTCCCTCTCACGCATGCGTTCTCGCGGCGCTCGGATCGGAGAGCTCGAAGGCGTCGTGCAGCGCGCGGACCGCCCGCTCGACGTCGGCGCGCCGCACGAAGAATGCAATTCGGATCGCGGACGTCGAGACGTAGCTCGGCTCGATCCCTAGGTCGCGGAGCGTCATGAGCGCGCGGGCCGCGATCCCGGGATGGCTCCTCATCCCGGCGCCGACCATGCTGACCTTGGCGAGGTCGTTCCGCTCCGACCACCGGGCACCGATCTCGTCGAGCGCGCGCGCGAGCTCCTCGTGATCTTCGATCGGCGCCGAGAAGACGAACCGGTCGGCGATCTGGAGGAGCGTGTCGATCGAGACGGCCGACTCGGCCACGCACGCGAGAAACGCGCCCGGATCGGCGCCCTCCGTCTCGTACAAGAGCTCGTCGGGTGCGTGCGTGACTCCCGAGATCATCGCCTTCTCGAGCATGCGCTCGTCCTCCTCCCGCACCCACGTGCCCTCCTCGTCCGTGAACGTCGAGCGCACGTGGAGTGTCACCGCGTGGTTTCGCGCGAACTCGACCGAGCGTAGCTGGAGGACTCGCGCGCCGGAGGCCGCGAGCTCGAGCATCTCTTCGTAGCTCACGGCATGGAGCTTGCGAGCATTCGGGACGAGATTCGGGTCGGCTGTGAAGACGCCGTCGACGTCGGTGTAGATCTCGCACGCCTCGGCGCCGAGCGCAGCCGCGAGCGCGACGGCGGTCGTGTCCGAGCCTCCGCGGCCGAGCGTCGTGATGTCGTACGCGGTCGAGACGCCCTGGAAGCCCGCGACGAGGACGATCTTGTCCTCGTCGAGCGCCTCGTGGATCCGGCGCGCGCGGACGTCGACGATCCTTGCCTTGCCGTGCGCCGTGTCCGTGACGATCCCCGCTTGCGAGCCGGTCAGTGAGATCGCGTCGTGGCCGAGGTCGGAGATCGCCATCGCGACGAGCGCGCATGACACCCGCTCGCCGACCGAGATCAGCATGTCGAGCTCCCGGGGTTTCGGCCGCGGCGAGACGTCGTGCGCGAGCGCGACGAGCTCGTCGGTGTGGCGGCCCATCGCGGAGACGACGCCGACGACACGCCCGCCGCCGCTCTTGCCCCCGACGAGGCGCGTGGCCACACGGCGGATCTTCTCCGGATCGGCAACCGAGGTGCCGCCGAACTTCATGACGATCGTGCCGACCCGTTCGGCGGGCTCGACTGGCGCAACGGCGGGGACGGCCTCGTAGGCGGTCTGGGCCACGCCGCCTCATTCTAGGTCGACCCCCGGCGTCTTCCCCTGCGGCGAGGAAGATCCCCTTAAAGGCCGAACCGACGAACCCGAAGGCCCGTCGGTTCAGCACTGCCGTTTGTACTCGATGCGGGAGCAAAATTGAAGAGGTCCCAGCGAGAGAAGCCCGCTCTTTGCGAGAACTTTCATTTCGCCGAGCCCCCGAATGGGCGATGCTCGGCTCCTACAACTCGCGACGGCCGGCGAGAGCGCGCCCGAGGGTCACCTCGTCCGCGTACTCGAGGTCCCCGCCGACCGGGAGACCGCTCGCGAGGCGGGTGACGCGCGTCCGGTCGCGAAGGCGGTCGGCAACGTAGGCCGCCGTCGCCTCGCCCGTCATGTTCGGATTCGTCGCGAGGACGACTTCGTCGACGCCGTTTCGCTCCACCCTGCCGACGAGCTCGTCGATCCGAAGGTGTCCCGGCTCGACGCCGTCGAGCGGCGAGAGCGCGCCGCCGAGGACGTGGTACACGCCGCGGTAGGCGTGCGTCCGCTCGAGCGAGACGAGGTCCGCAGGCTGCTCGACGACGCAGATGACCGAGCGGTCGCGCCTCGCGTCGCGGCAGATCGCGCAGAGCTCCTCCTCCGTCAGGTTTCCGCACTCGCGGCAGAACCCGATTCGCTCCTTCACCTCGCGGATCGCTTCTGCGAGCGCGAGGGCCTCCTCGTTCGGGACGCGAAGGAGGTGGAACGCGAGCCGCTGCGCCGTGCGGGTGCCGACGCCCGGAAGGCGCGAGAGTTGCGCGACGAGGTTGTCGACGACCGGTCCGAACATGGCCGCATTGTGCCTCGCGGGCGAGCCGGCGTCGTTACGCGAGGCCCGCCGCCACGCGGCCGGCGATGAAGGCGAAGAGCGCGAGGCTGACGGCGGCGAGCGAGAAGCCGACCCGCTCGGCCCGCGTGATCCCATGCTGGACGAACCAGATCAGGAGCACCTCGATGAAGACGCCGCCGAAGACGCCGCCGCCGTAGCCCTCGTACGACATGACCGCGAAGACGCCGGTCGTGATCGCGAGCGCGAGGACGAGCGAGGCGCGGGCGAAGCCGAGCCGGCGCAGTTCGTCGGCCGTGCTCGCCACCTCGCCTCCTAGAGGCCGGGCAGGCCGAGGCCGCCGAGCCCACCCAGCGCGCCGCCCAGGCGCGACTGCATGAGCTCCTGCGCGTTTCGGAGGGCCTCGTTCACCCCCGCAAGGACGAGGTCCTCGAGGCTCTCCGGATCGTCGGGATCGATCGCCTCCGGCGAGATCTTGACCTCGACGATTTCGCCCGCGCCGCTCGCCTTCACCGTGACCATGCCGCCGCCGACCGACGCCTCGACGGTCTGGGCCGAGAGCTCCTCCTGCGCCTTGGCCATCTCGGCCTGCATCTGCTGCACCTGCTGGAGCATCTTGTTCATGTCTGGTCCTCGGGCCACCCGGCTCCTTTCCCGTGCTCTAGAGCCGCTCAGCGTACGCGAAGTCGCGCATTGAGAACC
>JALZGN010000006.1 GCA_030861005.1 Actinomycetota bacterium | reverse complement strand
GGACGACGTAGAGGCCGCGCGGCGACCACGACGCGTCGTCGTACGCGCCGAGGCGCCGCTTCGAACCGTCCTGACCGGCGACCCAGACGCCCCCCCTGGCGACGACGAGAAGCCGGCCGCGAGAGGGAAGCGAGGCGAGCGCTGAGCGGGCGTTCTTTCGCCCCGCGACGCGGTCCGGCCCGATCGCGTCGCGGACCCAGCTCGTGACCGCGCGCCCCGGGGGCGTCAGGGCGGCCGCAACGACCACGAGCGCCGCTGCCAGCGCGACGAGGGGCCGCCCCGGCGACCGTCGCCTCGGGACCGCCTCGCGCTCCGCGTACGCGCGGCGAACGACCTCCCAGGCACGGTGTTCGGCGTCGAGCTCGCGCGCCGGGGCCGCGCGCTGGAGCAGGAGTCGGAGGAGCTCCTCGGTCACTCCTCCTCCGGAAGGAGCTCGGCGAGCTGGTCGAGGCCGCGGCGAAGGCGCGAGTTCACCGTCCCGCGCGGAAGGTCGAGGAGCCCCGCGATCTCCCCGGGGGTGTAGTCGAGGAAGTGGCGAAGGACGATCACCGCCCGGTGGTCGGCCGAGAGGGCGGCGAGCGCCGCGAGCACGCGCTCGGAGCACGGTGCCGATGCGCCGTCCGCCGCGGGGTCCGGGACGTCGCCCGGCGGGCAAGCGGACTCGCGGCGGAGCGCACGAGCGCGCGACCAGTCGATAGCACGGTTGACGACGATCCGGTGGAGCCACGGCCCGAAGGGACGGCGGCGGTCGAAGCGACCGAGCGCTCGGATCGCGGCGAGAAAGGCTTCCTGCGCGATGTCCTCGGCCGCTCCCGCGTCGTGTACGACGAGGTAGGCGGCCCGGTAGGCGCGAGGCCAGTGGAGCCGGAAGAGAGTCTCGAGATCGGCGGACGAGCCGGCCTGGGCGCCTCGCACGAGCGCCGCCTCCTCACGAGCGTCGGCCATCGCACGACGGGCGTACGAGGGGAGGGCGGTGAGAGGTCCATCCTCGCGCGGAGCGCGGAGCGATTCCGACTCGGCGGTCACAGCTCGACGAGCTCTTCGGACGCGCTCGTCAGCCGCTCGGCCCCGTCGCCGGTGACGAGGTAGGAGTTCTCGATGCCAACAGCGCCCTCTCCCGGGAAGAGAAACTTCGGCTCGAGCGCGAAGACCATGGCGCCGGCGAGCGGCTCGTCCCATCCCCGGGCGAGGAGAGGCAGTTCGTCGATCTCGAGCCCGAAGCCGTGCCCGACGAAGGAGACCCGTTCTTCGCCGATCCCCATGAAGCCGTCGCGATTCCCGGCGAGCTCGAGCGCGCGGTCGTAGACGGCCGCGCCGGGGACGCCGGGACGAACGTCGTCCGCGACCCGGTGCAGGATCTCGCGCGCCGCCTCGTAGGCCTCGACGAAACGGCGGTCGAGGCGCCCGAGCGAGAAGGTCCGCGTCTGGTCGGCGAGATAGCCGTCGAACGCGCCGACGAGGTCGACGAGGATCGGCTCGCCCGCCTGAATGGGCCGGAGCGAGGCTCCCTTCGACACGGCGACGTTCGGTCCCGGCCCGACGATCGGCGTCTCGGTCGCGCCCGGGACGGCGCCGCTCGGCCCCGCGAGGACGGACCCGTAGAAGAGCTCTTGGTTGAAGCCGCGGAACCTGATCACCCCCTGGTGGCCGACAAGGCGAAGCTCGCGCTCGAGCTCGGCCGCGAGCTCGACCTCGGTCATGCCCGGCCGCGCATGGCGAGCCATCCACTCGGTGACGGGGGCGAGCATCTCGGCCGCGGTCCGGATCTTCGCGAGCTCCCACGTCGACTTCACCGCCCGCAGCCGACGAAGCGCCGCCGAGCAGTCGGCGAGCTCGAAGCCTTCGAGGCGACTCGCGTAGGCGAGGTAGCTCGCTGCCGGGAGGACGTCGAGCTCGAGCCCGAGCCGACCGCCCGCGAGGCCGGCCGACGCGAGCGCTGGAGGGAGCTCGCGGAGCGAGCGCAGCGGCTCGACTCGCTCGAGCGGCGATTCCTCCCGCGCACGCGGGAAGCTCTTTCGGACGAGCAGGACGGGCTCGCCCTCGACGGGGACGATCAGGTGGGCGCTCTGAGCCGTCCCGGCCAGGTAGTAGAGGTCAACGTCTTGGACGACGAGCGCGCCGGCGAGGCCGTCCGCCCGAAGCGCCTCCTGGAACGCCCGCACGCGCCGCTCGATCTCGCCCCGCGGGACCATGGGAGTAGATTCTCGCCCACGTGATCCTCGCGAACGGCGTCGTTCGAACGATGGAACCGTCGCTCCCGACGGCGCGCGCGCTCGCCATCGCAGGCGACCGCGTCGTCGGCGCCGTCGGAACGCACGAGACCGCGCTCGCGAGCCCGGATTCGATCGACCTCGGCGGGCTCTGCGTCCTCCCCGGCTTCACCGACTCCCACGTCCACTTCGCGCAGTGGTCGCTCGCGCAGCGCCAGGTCCGCCTCGAGGGCGCTCGCTCGCTCGAGGAGGCCGTCGCGCGAGTCGCCGAGGCCGTCGACCGGGTCGGCCACGGACGCTGGCTCCGCGGCCTCGGCTGGCGAAGCGGCGAATGGCGTCCGATGGTGGAGCCCACGAAGGAGGCGCTCGACGCGGTCACCGGGGACGTCCCCGTCGCCCTCATGGCGAAGGACGGCCACTCCCTGTGGCTCAACTCGGCTGCGCTCGCGCGGGCGGACGGCGACCTCCGGGTGCCGGGCGGCGTCGTCGAGACGAACGAGCGCGGCGAGCCGACGGGCGTCCTGCGCGAGGAGTCGGCCTGGCACTTCCGGGAGACGTACGTCGAGACGCCCGACGACGAGTGGGTGGACGCGATGCGCGAGGGCGTTCGGGTCGCGAACGCGCGCGGCGTCACCGGCGTGCACGACAAGGACGGCTGGATCGGCATCCTCCGCTGGTGGCAGGCGCTCCGCGACGAGGGTGCCCTGACCCTTCGCGTCTGGCAGTCGCTCCCGCACGAGCGGCTCTCCGAGCTCGAGGCGCTCGGTGTCCGCTCCGGCCTCGGCGATGACCTGCTCCGGATCGGCTACATCAAGGTGTTCATGGACGGGACGCTCGGCTCGCGGACGGCCCGACTCTTGGACGGCTCGGGCGTCGAGATCACGAGCCGTGAGGACTTCGAGGTGATCGTTCGCCGGGCCGCCCGGGCGGGATTTCCGGTCGCGGTCCACGCGATCGGTGACCGGGCCAACCGCGACGCGCTCGACGGCTTCGAGGCGACCGCGGACGAATGGCGCTCGCGCCGCCTTCGCCCGCGCATCGAACACGCGCAGCTCCTTGCCGGCGAGGACGTGAAGCGCTTCGGACGCCTCGGGATCGCAGCGTCCGTCCAGTTCAGCCACGCTCCTTCTGACCGCGACCTCGCCGACGACTTCTGGGCGGGAATGACCGATCGCGCCTACGCCTACCGCTCGCTTCGCGACGCGGGTGCCCTCCTCGCGAACGGATCCGACGCCCCGATCGAGGAGCTCGACCCGCTTCTCGGCATCCGAGCCGGCGCCCTGCGAACGCTCGACGAGCGGCCGGCCTGGCACGGCGAGCAGAGGGTGACGGTCGAGAACGCGCTTTCCGCGTCCACCGTGAACCCCGCCTGGCTCGCCGGCGACGAGCGGCGGCGCGGGAAACTCGTCCCCGGACAGCTCGCCGACCTCGTCGTCCTCGACCGGGATCCCGTTGCGTGCCGTCCCGACGAGCTCGCGGACAATCGCGTCGTCGCCACGATGCTCGGCGGCCGCTGGGTGCACGGCAGGGCCGCCTTCCCTTAGACGACGCCTTACTCTACAATAGTAAGCAGGAGCCGGGCGACTGGAGTGGGGGCCGCAGCCCCTCCAGCGCTCGGCTCTCTCTTTGCTTCGTCGAGTCGGCCTCTACCGCGCTCCTCGGCTCCGGCCCCAGCCGCCGCCCCCCGGGGTCGCGATCTCGACGACGTCGCCGGCCGCGAGCTCGCGCGTCGCCTTTGCCGGGAGTCGCTCGCCGTTCACGCGGTTCTCCCCCGGCGTCCCAGGATCTCCCCCACGAGCCCCCTGTGGCGCATGCCGGCGACGGTCGGTGAGAAGCGAGAGCGTGGCCGGTTCGAGGGCGCGGAGCGTGCGGACGACTCCTTCCCCGCCGCGGTGACGGCCGCGCCCGCCCGACCCGCTTCGAAGCTCGTAGCGCTCGACCCGGACGGGCAGCTCGAGCTCGAGCGCCTCGACCGGCGTGTTCAGCGTGTTCGACATCCCGACGTGGACGCCCGACGGCCCCGGGCCGCGGCTCGACGCTCCCTGACCGCCCGCGATCGTCTCGTAGTACGTCCAGCCGCGCCCGCCGACGACGACGTTGTTCATCGTCCCTTGACCCTGCGCCGGCAGGTCGGCCGCGTCTGCGAGGGCGAGGAGGACGGTGTCGGCGATCCGCTGGCTCGTCTCAACGTTCCCCGCGACCACGGCGGCCGGCCGCTGCGCGTTTACGAGGCTCCCCTCCGGCGCGAGGAGACGAAGCGGCGCGTACGCCCCCGCGTTCGTCGGAACGTCGTCCGGAAGGAGGACCCGGAGCGCGAAGAGGCACGCCGAGCGGGTAACCGCGAGGGGGCAGTTGACGTTCCCCGGGACGGCCGCCGCCGTTCCCGTGAAGTCCACCGTCAACGTGTCGTCGGCGACCACCGCCCGAACCCGGATCGGGATGTCGTCATCCGTCACGCCGTCGCCCTCGACTTCCCCCTCAGCGCGATACTCGCCGTCCGGGAGCGCCCGCACGGCTTCCCGCGCCCGCCGCTCCGCGTACGCAATGACGTCCGCGAACCCGTCCACCAGCACGTCGAGCCCGTGCCGCTCCCCGAGCGCGAGCAAGCGCGCTTCCCCCAGTCGGTTGGCCGCGAGCTGGGCTCGAAGATCGCCGCGGCGAAGCTCCGGGGTGCGGACGTTCGCAAGGAGGAGCGCGAGGACGTCCTCCTGCTCCTCCCCTGCCCGCACGAGCCGAACCGGCGGGACGACGATCCCCTCCTGGAAGATGTCGCGGGAGGCGCTCGGCATCGAGCCGGGCGCCATCCCGCCCACGTCGGAGTGGTGGGCGCGCGAGGCGGCGTAGGCGACGGTCTCTCCCTCCGCCGCGACCGGCGAGATCAAGGTGATGTCGGGGAGGTGCGTTCCGCCCGCGTACGGGTCGTTCACGGCGAAGACGTCGCCGGGCTTCGGCCCGCGCGCGACCACGGCGGCGACGGCCTCGGGCATGGCGCCCAGGTGGACCGGGATGTGCTCGGCCTGCGCCACCATCCGGCCCGCCGCGTCGAAGAGGGCCGTCGAGCAGTCGCGTCGCTCCTTCACGTTCGCCGAGTACGCGGCCCGCACGAGGAGCGCGCCCATCTCCTCGGCGACCCCC
>JALZGN010000334.1 GCA_030861005.1 Actinomycetota bacterium | reverse complement strand
GTCGAGGACGCCGAGCGCGCGCTGGGAGAGACGGAGGCGCGCGTGGCCGAGCTCGCCGCCCTCCTTCGGGAGCGACGCCGCGCGGCGGCGCCCGCTTTCGCCGCCGAGGTTCGCGCGGCGCTCGCGGAGCTTGCGATGGGCGGTGGGGAGTTCGAGGTCGAGGTCCGCGAGCGGGCTTCGGGCCCGAGCGGCGCCGACGAGGTCGCGTTCCAGATCCGCCCGAACCCCGGGATGCCATTCGCCCCGGTCGCCGAGACGGCCTCCGGGGGCGAGCTCTCGCGGGTCGCGCTCGCGCTTCGGACGGTCGCGCACGCCGGCGCGGGCGAGCCGACGATCGTCTTCGATGAGATCGACGCCGGGATCGGCGGCGAGACGGCTCACGCGGTCGCGGACGCGCTTCGCTCCCTGGCCGAGCGCGCCCAGGTGATCACGATCACGCATCTGCCGCCCATCGCGAGCGCCGCCGACGCGCACTTCCGCGTCGAGAAGATCCCCGGCGACCCGACGCACACGCGAATCGCACGGCTCGAAGACGCGGAGCGGCGGGAGGAGCTCGAGCGGATGCTGGGCGGCGCCGAGTTCCTCGCCACGTTTCGGTGACAGAGGCCTCCCGGGAGCTCCTCGCGCCTCGGGCCGACGTTTGGGCGCTCGTCTCGGAGCCCTACAACCTCCCCGACTGGTGGCCCGCCTACACGGGTGTGCGCCCCGACCGCCGCGGACTCGCTCCCGGGGCCCGCTGGCGCGTCTCCCGGGGGCAGGCGCCGGGATTCCTCCGCCGCTCGGGGGCGGAAGGGCTGATCGTGATCTCCGGCGTCGCCGAAGGGCTCGAGCTTCGCTGGAACGACGTCCAGCAGGGGTTCGAGGCAGGCATCAAGCTCGCGAACGCGGGCGAGGCGCGAACGCTTGCGACCGTGTACGTGGACGGACCGGCCTGGCGCCTCCTCGTCGAGGGCGCCCGCGACCTTCCCAAGCGCTCGCTCGGCCGCCTCCACGACCTCTGCCAGACGGCCGCCGGCGTTCGGTAGCGACCCGGCACGCCGGCCGGAGAGCGCCGAGAGCCGTCGTGCTCACTTGCTACGCTTCTAGTCCGTGGTCCGAGGCACGGGACGGCTTCTATGAGCGCGAGGCCGACGAGGTATGTCTTCGTCACCGGCGGCGTCGTTTCCTCGCTCGGCAAGGGGATAACTGCCGCGGCGCTCGGGCGCCTCCTGAAGGCCCGCGGGCTCCGCGTGCAGGTGCAGAAGTTCGATCCGTACCTGAACGTCGACCCCGGCACGATGAGCCCGTTCCAGCACGGCGAGGTCTTCGTGACCGAGGACGGTGCCGAGACCGACCTCGACATTGGCCACTACGAGCGCTTCGTCGACGAGAACCTCTCGCGAAACGCGAACCACACGTCCGGGTCGATCTGGTACTCGGTCATCCGCAAGGAGCGCAAGGGGGAGTACCTCGGCTCGACCGTCCAGGTGATCCCGCACGTCACGAACGAGATCAAGGAGCGGATCCGCCGGGTCGGCGCGACGAGCGACGCCGACGTCGTGATCTCGGAGATCGGCGGCACGGTGGGCGACATCGAGTCGCTCCCGTTCCTCGAGGCGATTCGTCAGTTCCGCCGGGAGGTCGGCGCCGAGAACGTCGTCTACGTGCACGTCACCTACGTCCCGTTCATCGAGACGGCGGGAGAGCTGAAGACGAAGCCGACGCAGCACTCGGTCAACGAGCTTCGGCGCATCGGCATCCATCCCGACGTCGTCGTCTGCCGCTCGGCCGAGCCGCTCTCGTGGGACATCCGAGAGAAGATCGCGCTCTTCGCCGACGTCGACACCCGCGCCGTGATCGTGAACGAGGACGTTCCCGACGTCTATCTCGTCCCGCTTCGCCTCCGGGACGAGGGGCTCGACGCGCTCGTCGCGCGCAGGCTCGGCCTCCCCGACGGCGAGGTCGACCTCGCCGAGTGGGACGAGCTCGTCGAGCGGATCGGCCACCGCGACGACGAGGTCGAGATCGCCCTCGTCGGCAAGTACGTGAAGCTGCAGGACGCGTACCTCTCGGTGCACGAGGCGCTGAAGCACGCGGGGATCTACCACGGCGTCGACGTCCGCGTGCGTTGGGTCGACGCCGAGGGGATGAGCTTCGAGGAGGCGGCGCGGGAGCTCGACCGCTCGGATGGCGTGCTCGTCCCGGGCGGATTCGGCTCGCGCGGCTGGGAGGGGAAGATCGTCGCCTGCCGCGTCGCGCGCGAGCGTGGCATCCCGTACCTCGGGATCTGCCTGGGAATGCACGTTGCGGTCTCGGAGTTCGCGCGCCACGTGGTCGGCTTCGCCGGCGCGAACTCGACCGAGATGGACCCAGAGACGCCGTACCCAGTCATCGACCTCCTCCCGGAGCAGAAGGAAATCGAGGACCTCGGAGGGACGATGCGGCTCGGGGCCCAGGCCGTCGACCTCGCGGAGAACACGCGCGCGAACGCGGCCTACGGCGAAACCGTCGTCCACGAGCGGCATCGCCACCGCTACGAGGTCAACAACCACTTCCGCCCCCGCCTCGTCGAGGCCGGGCTCGTCGTCTCGGGGACGTACCAGGAGGGCCGGCTCGTCGAGATCGTCGAGATCGCCGACCACCCGTGGTTCGTCGCGAGCCAGTTCCACCCGGAGTTCAAGTCCCGCCCGACGCGGCCGGCGCCGCTCTTCCGCGACTTCGTCGGGGCGGCGGCCGAGCGCGCCCGCGGACGCGCGCGCCTCGTCGAAGCGGCGACGCGCTAGCGGAGGTCTCCGTCAGAGCGATCGACGGCGCGCCCCGCGTCCACGAAGGCGGACCCGAGGGCGCGCCGCGCGCGCTCGACCGCGGCGCCGACGAAGTCGCGGAAGAGCGGCGCCGGCCGCGTCGGGCGCGACTTGAACTCCGGGTGAAACTGGCTGGCAACGAACCACGGG
>JALZGN010000326.1 GCA_030861005.1 Actinomycetota bacterium | reverse complement strand
TCGGCTTCCTGCTCGGCGTCTCGGGCTTTCTCGGCCATCTCGTTCGCCTCGAGGTCGAGTGGGACGTGCTCGCGGTGAGCGCGTTCGCCGCCGTGCCCGGCGCATGGGCGGGTGCGCGCTTGACCGGCCGGCTGTCCGAGGAGGCGCTCCGGCGCGCGATCGGCGTCGTCCTCCTCGCTGTCGCCGCCGTGATCGCGGCCGCGGCGGCCCGCTGAGACCCCGCACCTACAATTCGACCATGGCGACGACGGAAGACCGCTCGGCGCTGAACGCGACGGACGCCTGGCGCGAGGAGCTCTTCCGCCGAAAGCCGGAGCGCGACGCCCTCTTCGCGACGATGTCGGGCCTCCCGGTCGAGCCGCTCTATACGCCCGACAACGTCGACGTCGACTACGAGCGCGATCTCGGCTATCCCGGCGTCTACCCGTACACGCGCGGCGTGTACCCGTCGATGTATCGCGGGAAGCTCTGGACGATGCGCCAGTTCGCCGGCTTCGGCATGGCCGAGGAGACGAACGAGCGCTTCCGCTACCTCCTCGAGCACGGCCAGACGGGGCTTTCGACTGCCTTCGACATGCCGACGCTCATGGGCTACGACTCGGACCATCCGAAGTCGCTCGGCGAGGTCGGGCGCGAGGGCGTCGCGATCGACTCGCTCGCCGACATGGAGCTCCTGTTCGCGGGCATCCCGCTCGACCAGGTCTCGACCTCGATGACGATCAACGGGCCGGCGGCGATGCTCCTCGCCTTCTACATCTGCGTCGCCGAGAAGCAGGGCGTCCCCCGCGAGCGCCTGCGGGGGACGATCCAGACGGACATCCTCAAGGAGTACATCGCGCAGAAGGAGTGGATCTTCCCGCCGGAGCCCTCGATGCGGCTCTGCGTCGACATGATCGAGTTCTGCGCGAACGAAGTGCCGCTCTGGCACCCCGTCTCGATCTCCGGCTACCACATCCGCGAGGCCGGGTCGACGGCGGCGCAGGAACTCGCCTTCACGCTCGCCGACGGTTTTGCGTACGTCGAGGCGGCCCGCGAGCGCGGGCTCGACGTCGATTCCTTCGCCCCCCGGCTCTCCTTCTTCTTCAACGCCCACATCGACTTCTTCGAGGAGATCGCGAAGTACCGGGCGGCGAGGCGAATCTGGGCTCGCGAGCTTCGGGAGCGCTACGGCGCGAAGAACCCGCGCTCATGGCTGATGCGCTTCCACGCGCAGACGGCCGGCGTCTCGCTGACCGCTCAACAGCCGGAGGTGAACATCGTCCGGACGGCGCTCGAGGCGCTCGCCGCCGTGCTCGGCGGCTGCCAGTCGCTTCACACGAACTCGTTCGACGAGGCGCTCGCCCTGCCGACCGAGCATGCGGTCAAGATCGCGCTTCGCACGCAGCAGGTGGTCGCGCACGAGACCGGCGTCGTGAACACGATCGACCCGCTCGGCGGTGCCTACTTCGTCGAAGAGCTGACGAACCGCCTCGAGGCCGAGGCGTACGAGTACTTCGACCGAATCCGCCGCCTGGGTGGTGTCGTCGCTGCGATTCGAGAGAACTTCTTCCAGCGCGAGATCGCCGAGGCGTCCTTCCGGTACCAGAGCGAGCTCGACGCCGGCGACCGGGTCGTGGTCGGCGTGAACCGCTACGAGGACGCCGACGAGAAGGAGATCGAGCTCCTCCACATCGATCCAGCGTTCGAGCGAAAGCAGATCGAGCGCGTGCAGGCGCTTCGCGCTCGTCGCGACTCCGACGCCGTCGAAGCCGCGCTCGCGCGGCTTCGCGAGGACGCGTCGGTCGACGGTCGGAACGTGATGCCGGCGATGATCGAGGCCTCGCGCGCCTACGCGACGATGGGCGAGATGTGTGACGCGCTTCGCCACGTCTGGGGGACGTGGCGAGAGACGCCTGTCTTCTAGCCTTCTCGAGCGCTCGCGCGTTCGCGGCCCCGTGCTTGCTGGCGGACGCGTCGCTAAAGGCACTCCTCCTTCTGGTCGATACCGGACTCGGCAGCTTGGTGCTCGTCGGCAGCCCCTGTTCCGCGGGTAAGAAAGGTCTCGTTTGGTGGAACACGCAAATAGCAGTTTCAGCGGGTGGGAGCGCGAGGACGTTCCGCTCGAGACGCTCATACACCGGGCGGGCCTCGTCAGCAAGGAGCGCCTCGACGAGGCGCTGGCCGAGGGCGAGCGGACGGGAAGGAGCCTCGGCGACGTCCTCGTCGAGAAGGGTTGGATCGACGATAACGACCTCGCTCGCCTGGTCGTGCGCCAAAACGGCCTGGTGCCCGCGTTGAGCGACGAGCTGCCGCCGCCGTCGTCCTCCGAGGAGTCCGGGCTCCGAAAGCCCGCGCTCGCCGAGCGGCCACCCGACCCTCCGGCTCCAAACGCGCTCGCTCCGCTCGCCACGGTCCCCGCGGGGCGCGAGGCGCCGACGGAAACGGATACACCGTTCCGAGTTGTTCTGCGGATCGAGGGCGGGGACGACGTCGTCGTCTCCGAGTTCCCGACCGAGGGGGAAGCCGAGGAGGCGGCGCGAGATTTCATCGCCCGCCTTGCGCGCCGCGACGAGTGGCCGCTTCTCAGACGGACGTTCGTGCGCCCCGACCGAATCTTCGCGGTGGAGATCTCCGAGCGGCAGCGCTGGCGCGGGGCCGATTCCCGCCTGCTTTGGGGCGCGCACGACGACGTGTAGGAGGGTTTCGCCTCGCGCCGTCCAAACGCCGCCGACGAAGAGGAGGGTCCCGCAATCGCTCCTAGATCTCGACGCTCAGCCCGTCGTGCGCGAGCGGTGCTCCGATCGGCGGAGGCAGCTCGACCGGGCGGTGCGTGAGAAGCACCGGGCCGGAGGCGGCGGCAACGGCCTCGTCTGCGGCGAGGTGGCCGCGCGGCTCCCGCTCGTCGGCGCCGCGCGCCAGAGTCGCCTCGCAGAGGAAGAGGTCGGCGCCCGCCGCGAGCTCGGCCAGCTCGCTTGCAGGCCCGGAGTCGCCCGAGTAGGCGAGCGTCCGCCCGTCGTGCGAGATGCGAAACCCGACCGCCGAGACCGCGTAGTGACGAACGGGCCGGGCCTCGACCGTGAACCCGGCCGCCGGGAACGGGACGCGAGGCTCGAACTCGCGGAGGTCGAACGCCCGCTCGAACATGCCGTCGTTCCCCCACCGCGAGGCGAACGTCGCCAGCTCGTCGACGCCGCCCGGAGGAAGCCACACCTCCGCCCGCGGAGGTCGGTCTGCCCCGAACGCCGCAAGCCACGCCCATGGAACCAGGTCGCCCCAGTGATCGAGGTGGAAATGCGTGATCGCGATCGCGTCGACCGCGTGGATCCGCTCGGTCTCCCGAAGACGGCCGAGGACGCCGGGGCCGCAATCGAGCAACAGGGTGCCCGGACCCTCGAGGAGGTAGCCGGACTGCGCGCTGCCGGGGTTCGGCCACGCCGGGGACGAGCCGATAACGGTGAGACGCACCTCCATATACTCGCCCATGTGGGGCGGAAAATCCGGACGTCACCCTCGCAGGGCGCGAGCTCGTCGTCGACGATTCTGCGGGGCGCGCCGTGAGCGGCCAGATCGACGTCGCGAGGAGGGGGGCACGTCCCCCTCATTCACCTCCCGTATGAGCCCTGTGCGAAAGATTCGCGTCGTCATCGCAAAACCTGGATTGGATGGCCACGATCGGGGTGCCAAGATCATCGCGCGCGCCCTTCGCGACGCGGGTATGGAGGTCATCTACACGGGCCTCCACCAGACTCCGGAGCAGATCGTCGAGACGGCGCTCCAAGAGGACGCGGACGCGGTCGGCATCTCGATCCTCTCGGGGGCCCACATGACGCTCGTCCCGCGGATACTCGACGGGTTGCGCGGACAAGGGCTCGACGACGTACTCGTCGTCGTGGGGGGGACGATTCCGAAGCCCGACGTTGAGGAGCTGAAGGCGCGCGGCGTCGCGGAGGTGTTCACGCCCGGTGCGCCGGTGGCCGAGATCGTCGATTTCCTGAAGGCGAAGATTCCGGTCGAGGTGTAGCGATCGCTGTCCGGGTGGAGCGCGCCGACGGGGCGGCGTACGTGACCGTCGACCGGCCCGAGGCGATGAACGCCCTCGATCTCGAGCACGCCGAGGCCCTTCGCGACCGGTTGCGCGAACTCGCCGCCGACGAGGGGGCCCGCGTCATCGTCCTCGCGGGCGCCGGCGAGCGTGCCTTCATCGCGGGAGCCGACATCAAGTACATGCGAACCCTGGGCGTGCTCGAGGCGCGGCGATGGGGCGAGCTCGGACAGGCGTGCGCGCGACTCCTCGAGGAGACGCCGAAGCCGACGGTCGCCGTGATCGACGGGTGGGCGCTCGGCGGCGGCTGCGAGCTCGCGCTCGCGTGCGACATCCGCATCGCTTCCACGAGCGCGAGGCTCGGCCAGCCCGAGATCAACCTCGGCGTCATCCCGGGCTGGGGAGGGACGCAGCGGCTCGCGCGAGCGACGACGCTCGCGTTCGCGAAGGACCTCGTCCTGACCGGACGGACGGTGGACGCCGCCGAGGCGCTCGAGCACGGGCTCGTGAGCGCCGTCTACGAACCGGACGAGCTCGAGGGGAAGACGCGGGAGCTCGTGGCGACGCTCGCCGCCAAGAGCCCGCTCGCGCTTCGCTATGCCAAGGAGGCGCTGAACGGTGCGCTCGCGGGTGTCCACCGGGCGAACCTCGAGACGGAGGAGCGCCTTTTCGCAATGCTGTTCGCATCCGAGGACCAGAAGGAAGGGATGGCCGCGTTCGTCGAGAAGCGCGAGCCGCGGTTCACCGGGCGCTGACGGTTCGCTCGAGACCGATGGGGAAACCAGCGGGGCGGACGCACCTTTGGCTCACCCCTCTGGTGGTCGCCGTCGCCATCCTCGCCGCCGCCGGCTGCCGTTCGTCCGACGACGCGTCCATCCGCGAGACGAGCAGCGCCCGACCCGCGCGCGCGAGCGTGAGAGTGGAGGATGTCTCGGTCGCGCGGAAGCCGGCGACGGAGGCAGAGGTTCGTTGGGTCGCGAGGCTCGCGACGTGGTCGGCGAGGATCGCGGCGCCGGTCAAGAACGCGGCTGCCACCGCGCCGACGCTCACCTGGAGATGGACGCCCGGGTCGGCCGCCGCTCGCAAGCTCCGGCGCGCACTTCGGCGCGTCGCGCGCTGCTCCGAGAGCTACGAGCGTCTGGTCGGGAAACCGCCGAGTGAACGTCTCGCCGACGTGGCCGCTCTCGCACACGATGCGTGCGCGAGCTACGAGGAAGGGGCGCGGGCGGAGCTCGAGGCGCTTCGCGACCGTCACCGGAGCTCGCTCCGGGAATGGGCGAGCTACTGGGCGACCGGCGCCGCGCTGATCGAGTCGGTTCGCGATGTCTTCGCGGACTACACGCCGAGCAACGAGCAGCAGCTGCCCCGGCGAAGCGGCCTCACCGAGGTGAGCCGGATCGAGCCCGTCTTGAGTCGCGCGGCGGAGAAGGCGATCGTCGGAGGCACGGCGCCGTGGTCGGACTCGCACGCGCTCCAGGTCCGTTGCTGGTCGCGCCGCGACTGGGGGCCCTTGCTTGCGAGGACGAACGCGCTCTTCCACGTCACTCGGCTCCCGCCCGACACGCTCGGCTACCTGGATCTCGTCGGCGACTACCGCATCAACCTCTCGGCTTCCGTCTGTAAGGCCCTGACCGAATTTCGCTACGAGCACTCCCGTCCCGAAGGCGTGGAGGAGCTCGAGCTCGCGCGAGCGCTCCAGACGCTCGCTCACGAGGCGGAGCACGCGCGGGGCGTCTCGCGCGAGCCGGTCGCCGAGTGCTACGGGGCCCAGCGCGTCCGTCGCGTCGCGATCGCGCTCGGCGCCGACGCCGCGTACGCCGACGCGCTCGCCGAGGCGTACTGGCGCGATGTCTATCCGGTCGCGCCGCCGGCGTATAGATCGTCGGAATGCCGGCCCGGCGGCGGCCTCGATCTCGCTCCGCGCTCGCCCGCCTGGCCGTAACCTCGAGGAGCGCTGGTAGCCTTCGCCGCACGGGAGTCCCTGTCCGGGGGCTGAGAGGCGGCCACGAGGCCGCGACCGGAGAACCTGATCTGGGTCATGCCAGCGAAGGGAGAACGCATGGACGACGTCCTGATGATCGCAGGGCGAGGTTTCCGCTCACGGCTCATGACGGGCACGGGCAAGTACGACTCGTTCGAGACGATGCGCGCGGCGGTCGTCGCGTCGGGCTGCGAGATCGTCACCGTCGCGGTCCGCCGGCTCGATCTCGAGGCGCGCGACGGGGACGAGGAAGTGACTGCCTTCCTGCCCGAAGACGTCCTCCTGCTTCCGAACACGGCCGGCTGCGAGACGGCCGAGGAGGCGGTGCGCGTCGCCCGCCTCGCGCGGGCTGGCGGACTCCCGGACTGGGTGAAGCTGGAGGTGATCCCCGACCCGCGCTACCTCCTCCCCGATCCCGTCGAGACACTTCGCGCAGCGGAGGCGCTCGTCAGGGAGGGCTTCACCGTCCTCCCCTACATGCTTCCCGACCCGGTCCTCGCGCGGCGCCTCGAGGAGGCGGGCTGCGCGACGGTCATGCCGCTCGCCGCGCCGATCGGGACGGGGCGGGGGTTGCGGCTTCGCGACGCGATCAGAATCATGGTCGAGGAGGCAGGCGTGCCGGTCGTCGTCGACGCCGGGCTCGGCTCGCCTTCCGACGCCGCGGAGGCGATGGAGCTCGGGGCCCACGCCGTCCTCGTGAACACCGCGATTGCCCGGGCGGGCGACGCGATCGCGATGGCGCACGCCTTCCGGCTCGCGGTCGAGGCCGGGCGCGCGGCGCACCTAGCCGGTCTCATGGAGGAACGCGAGACCGCGCAGCCCACGAGCCCGGTCGCGGGGCTCGTCCCGGAGCGATGACCGCGTCCTGCGTCGTGAACGGGCGCGAGCACGAGCTCGAGCCGGGCGAGACGGTCGAGCGGCTGCTCGAGCGCCTCGGGCTCGCCGGCAACTTCGCGCTCGTCGAGCGAAACGGCGAGCCGGTCGAGCGGCGCCGTTATCGGGAGACGGAGCTCACGAGCGGTGACAGGGTCGTCGTCGCCCGTCCGGTCGCCGGCGGCTGAGCCCGCCCTCGATTTCCACGACCGCCGCCTCTACCTGATCACGGCGGCTCGGCCGGATCTCCGCGCCTTCCTCGCGGCGGCCGTTCGCGGCGGCGTCGATCTCGTCCAGCTGCGAGACAAGGAGCTCGGAGACCGCGCGCTCCTCTCCGCGCTTCACGAGGCGCGAGCGGTCACGCGCGCCCTCGGCGTTCCCCTCGTCGTGAACGACCGGCCCGACCTGGCCGTGCTCGCCGAGGCGGACGCCGTGCACGTCGGCCAGGACGACGTGCCGATCGAGGCGGCGCGGCGCTTCGCGCTCGCCGTCGGGCTCTCGACGCACACGCCTGGGGAAGTCGAGGCCGCCCGCGCCGACTACATCGGCGTGGGGCCGGTGTACCCGACGCCGACGAAGGCTGGAAGGCCGGCGGCGGGACTCGAGCTCGTTCGCCACGCCGCCGCGCACGCGCGCGCGCCGTGGTTCGCGATCGGCGGCGTCGATCGCTCGACCATTGAGGCTGTCGTGACGGCCGGCGCGCACCGGGTCGCGGTCGTCCGGGCAATCGGCGATGCCGCGGACCCGGAGGCGGCGGCGCGAGAGCTTCGCGGAGCGCTCCCCGACTAGTTGCGCGCGACGTCGCGCAGGCGGATGCGCTCGGCGGTCAGGACGATCCCGCCGGCAAGCTGCGTCGCGAGCGTCGGCGCAAAGCGCGTCGTCCAGACGGACGCCCGCTCGCCGGGGTCGGCGCTTCGAAGCGTCGCCGCGGCGAGCGCGCCCGTCCGCGTCTGGCGGTCGACGACGACGTGGGGCGCGTATGCGAGGGTGACGTGCCTCACCATCGCACGGCCTCGCCATCCGCCCGCGACGACGACCCGCGCCACCTGGATGGCGAAGCCGCGCGAGACCGAACGCACCGTCCCGTGGAGCGCGAGGCGGACGCTTCGAACGCGGCGCGGGACGGCGTAGAGGAGCCGCGGCGCCGTCTCGAGCCAGCGGTACGGGGACACGGCGCTCCCGCGGCCGGGGTGCAGCTCGAAGTGGAGGTGCGGGGAGCCGCCGGCGGCGTTCCCCGAGTTCCCGACGTAGCCGATGAGCTGGCCGGCCCGGATTCGCTGTCCGCTTCGGAAGCCGGGGGCGAACGCCGCGCTGCAGTTCCGGGCCCGGTTGTCGTCCCGGTTCGTCCGGTCGTCGTTCAGGTGGAGGTACCAGTAGTCCGTCCCGCTTCGCCCGTGGACGACGAGCGCGCAGTCGCGGCTGCTCCAGGACGGGCGCTCGACTCGGCCCGTCTCGACGGCGACGACCGGCGCCCTGCGGCGGGCCATGATGTCGTTCCCCTGGTGGCTGTGTCCGGTCCGGGGATCGCCAAAGTCGTCTTCATAGCGGACGGGGCCGATGACCGGGAAGAGGATCTGCCTGGGGGGCGCCGCGTGCGCGGTCGCCGCGAGGAGTCCCACGAGAAGGAGCGTGAGGATGCTTCGGGCTGTCGTCCGGTGGCTTCTGGGCATGCGCTCCGGTTCGCGGCTCGAAGCGCGAGACCCTAACAGACGCTAGGGCGCGGTCAAGCGGGATCGCCCCTCGTTATGCTCGGCGCCGTGAAGGTCGCTGTGTGCATGAAGGAGGTTCCGGATGCGGCGGCGCCGAAGCGGATCGACGCCGAGACGTTTCGGCTCGACCGCTCGGTCGAGGGCGCGCTGAACGAGTTCGACACGCACGCCCTCGAGGAGGGGCTCCGGCTGAAAGATGCTTCCACGGACACGGAGGTCGTCGTCCTCTCGATGGCGCCCGAGCGTGCGGCCGACTCCCTCCGAAAGGCGCTCGCGATGGGCGGCGACCGGCTCGTCCTCGTCTCCGACGACGCTGCCGTCGGCTCCGACCTCCTCGCGACGGTCGCCGTCCTCGCGAAGGCGCTCGAGCGGGAGAACCCGGACCTGGTCTTGCTCGGCCAGCAGGCGGCCGACTCCGACGGCGCGGTGCTCTGGGCGGCGCTCGCCGACCGCTTGCGGCTGCCGATGATCTCGCAGGCGGCGACGCTCGAGCTGGCGGGCGGGAAGGCGCGCTGCAAGCGGCAGACCGAGTACGGCTACGACGTCCTCGAGGCGCCCCTCCCGTGCGTGGTCGCCGTCTCGGACGCGATCAACGAGCCGCGCTACCCCTCCTTGAAGGGGATCATGGGCGCGAAGAAGAAGCCCCAGGAGGTCGTCTCCCTCGCCGACCTCGGTGTTCCCGCCGAGCGCGCCGGGCGAGCGGGATCGCGAACCGAGGTCTACGCCGTCGGCGCGCCGCCGTCGCGCGGCGAGACGCGCCGCGTCGAAGCCGACGGCGCCGGCGCCGCCGAGGAGATCGTCGCCTTCCTCGCCGAGCGCAAGCTGATCTGAGGCATGCCGACCCTCGTCTACGTCGAGCACCACGAGGGCGAGGCGCAGAAGCCCTCGCTCGGGGTGCTTTCGAAGGCGGCCCAGCTCGACGAGGAGGTAGCTGCCGTGCTCTGCGGCGCGGACGTCGGTTCCATCGCCGCGGGGGTCGGGAAGTTCGGCGCCTCCCGCGTGCTCGTCGCGGACGACCCGGCGCTCGCGTCCCCGCTTCCTCAGCCGCGGGTCGACGTCCTCGAGCGCCTCGTCCGCGACCGCGGCTTCGACACCGTGCTCTTCGGCGCGAGCGTCCTCACGGCCGACGTCGCGGCGGGCCTTGCCGCGCGCCTCGGAGCCGGCCTCAACTGGGACCTGATCGACCTCGAGCGCTCGGACGGGCGGCTCGTCGGCAAGCGCGCCGCGCTCGGCGATTCCCTTCTCGTCGACGTCGGTTGGAGGGGTGAGCCGCGCCTAGCGCTCGTTCGCTCGGGGACGTTCGAGCCGATCGCGCACGGCGGGGAAGCGGACGTCGAGGCCGTCCCGGTCGCGATCGACGAGTGGTCCCGGGCGACTGCGATGCTCGAGCAGGCGCACGAGGAGCAGGCCGGCCCTTCGATCGAGGACGCGGACGTCGTCGTCGCAGGCGGCCGCGGCCTCGGATCCCCCGACAGGTTCGCGCTCCTCGAGGAGCTCGCGCTCGCGCTCGGCGGAGCGGTCGCCGCGACCCGTGCGGTCGTGGACGCCGGCTGGTATCCGTACGCGGCCCAGGTCGGGCAGACGGGACGGACGGTGTCGCCCAGGCTCTACCTCGCGTGCGGGATCTCGGGCGCGATCCAGCACAAGGTCGGGATGCAGAGCTCCGGAACGATCGTGGCGATCAACAAGGATCCGAACGCGCCGATCTTCGAGTACTGCGACCTCGCCGTCGTCGGCGACCTGCACGAGATCGTCCCGCGTCTCACCGAGCTCGTCCGCGAGCGCCGGGCGTGACGCGGCCCGCCGAGTTTCCCCCGCCGTTCGACCACCGCGAGTTCATCGCGCCGCTCACCGACCCGGCGGACGAGCGGATCGACGTGGGCATCCTGATCGTGGGCGCAGGACCGGCGGGCCTCGCCGCCGCCGTCCGCGCCGGCCAGCTCCTCGAGGAGCGGCCGGAGCTCGCCGCACGGCTCGGCGACGTCCCGATCGCGGTGCTCGAGAAGGGGAAGGCGGCGGGCGCCCACCTCCTCTCGGGCGCGGTCGTGAATCCCCGCGCCCTCCGCCAGCTCTTCCCGGGGATGCACACCGCGGACTTCCCGTTCTACGGCCCGGTCCAGCGCGAGGGCGTGTACTTCCTGACGCGGCGGCGGGCAGTCCGGATCCCCGCGCCGCCGACGATGTGGAACCACGGGAACCACGTGGCCTCGATCGGCGAGCTCGCACGATGGCTCGCCGAGCGCGCCGAGGAGGTCGGCGCGATGGTCCTCCCCGAGACGGCCGTGACGAGCCTGCTCGTCGAGGGCGGGCGCGTCGTCGGCGTCCGCACGGGCGACAGGGGCCGCGGGCGGGCGGGCGAGCCGCTCGCGAACTTCGAGCTGGGGTCGGACGTCCGCGCCCGCGTCACGATTCTCGCCGAAGGAACGCAGGGCCACCTCACCGGCGTCGCGCTCCGCGAGTTCGGGCTTCAGTCGCGTCCGCAGACGTGGGCGCTCGGCGTCAAGGAGGTGTGGGAGGTCGAGCGGCCGCTCAGCCGGGTCATGCACACGATGGGTTGGCCGCTTCGCGGCGGCGCCCGCTACCGCGAGTTCGGGGGGAGCTTCGTATACCCGATGGGCGAGAGCATGGTCGCCCTCGGGATGGTGGTCGGGCTCGACTACCGTGACGCGACGCTGTCCGTCCACGACCTCCTGCAGGAGCTGAAGACACATGCGCTCCTGCGGCGGATCCTCGCCGGCGGCCGGCGCATCGGGTGGGGGGCGAAGACGATCCCGGAGGGCGGCTTCCTCGGCCTTCCCGACCGCTTCCATTTCCCGGGCGGGATGATCGCCGGCGACGGGGCGGGGTTCGTGAACGTCCCGGCGCTCAAGGGGATCCATTACGCCATCCACTCCGGGATGCTGGCGGCCGAGGCGGCGGTGGAGGCGGTGCAGCCGGGGCGGACGGCGTGGACGCCGGGCGGTCTCGCAGGCTATGACGACGCGATCCGGGCGAGCTACGTCTGGAAGGACCTCGAGCGCGTGCGGAACATGCGACCCGCGTTTCGCCACGGCTTCGTCCGCGGCGCCATGCTCGCCGGTGCGGCGATGAACTCGCTCGGCCGCTTTCCGCCGCGCGACCTCTCGCTCGAGTCCGACGGAGCGGTGGACGTCTTCGTCGGCGACCGGGCGTCGCGCTACCCCCAGCCGGACGGCGAGCTCGTCTTCGACAAGCTCTCGAGCGTCTACCTGAGCGGGAACAAGACACGCGACGACGCCCCTAACCACATCCGCCTCGAACGCACCGTCCCGCGCGAGCTGGCCGAGGCGTGGGTGCGGATGTGCCCCGCGCACGTCTACGCGATCGCGGACGGCGAGGAGGCGCTCGCACGCGACCCCGTTCGGGTCGAGGTGACGGCGGCGAACTGCGTGCAGTGCGGCGCGATCAGCGCGAAGGGCGGCCGCCTGACGCCGGCCGAGGGCGGTTCGGGCCCCGAGTACTCGCTGATGTGAGGGCTCTCGCCGCGCAGGCGGGCGAGGCGCCGCCCCTGACGCTGGACGACGTGCTTCGGGCCTCGCACGCGATCGGCAACCGGCTCCACCGGACGCCCCTCCTCTCGTCGGCGACGCTCGGCGAGGCGGTCGGTGCGCGCGTCTTCCTCAAAGCCGAGCTCTTCCAGCGCACGGGGTCCTTCAAGCCACGCGGCATGCTGGCGAGGCTCGCTTCCCTCTCGGCCGACGAGCGACGCGCCGGCGTCGTGACGGTGTCGGCGGGAAACGCGGCCGCCGCGCTCGCCTACGGTGCCGCGCTCGAGAGAATCGACTGCCTCGTCGTCATGGCGGCCGCGGCAAGTCCACTCAAGGTCGCGGCGACCCGCGCCTACGGGGCGAGCGTCGACCTCGAGGCGAGAACGGCGGAGGAGGCCTTCGCGCGCGCGAACGAGCTCCGCGAGGCGAGCGGCCGGACCTTCGTCCATCCCTTCGACGACGACGACGTGATCGCAGGCCACGGCTCGCTCGGCCTTGAGATCGTCGAGGACCGTCCGGACGTCGACGTCGTCGTCGTCCCCGTCGGCGGGGGTGGCCTGGTCTCCGGGGTCGCGGTCGCGGTCACGGCCGCCCGTCCCGACGCGCGCGTCGTCGCGGTCGAGCCGGAGCACTCGGCCGCGCTCCAGGCAGCGCTCGCCGCGGGTAGCCCGGTCCGCGTCGCTCCCGCCTCGATCGCGGACGGCCTGAACGCACCCTTCGCGGGCGAGCGTTGCCTTGCCCTCTGCCGGGCGCTCCTCGTCGCGTCCGTCACCGTCTCGGAGGCCGAGATTCGCGAGGGATTCCGCTTTCTCTACGCGCGCGCCAAGCTCGCCGCCGAGCCGGCGGGCGCCGCCGGAGTCGCTGCGCTCCTCGCCGGGAAGGTGTCGGACGTCCGAGGGAAGACGGTCGTCGTCGTCGTCTCGGGAGGCAACGTCGCGGCCGAAACCGCCTCTGGTATCCTCGGCTTCGATGAAGGCTGACATCCATCCCGAGTACGTTCTCGCCACTGTCACCTGCTCGTGCGGGGCGAGCTTCCAGACTCGCTCGACGAAGCCGGAGCTGCACGTCGAGATCTGCTCGGAATGTCACCCGTTCTACACCGGGAAGCAGAAGCTCTTGGACACCGGCGGTCGCGTCGAGCGCTTTCAGCGCCGGCTGGAGCGCGCCGGGGGCCCTCGCCGCGCTTAACCGTCTGGCGCTAAGGCCCGTGGCCGCGCGCCCGATACTCACGCTATGACGACCGTCGGAAGGGCCGTCGCCCTCGCTTTTCGATCAGGGGCGCCGATCGGCGGCCAGGCCGTCCTCGAGGGGGTGATGATGCGCGGGGCCTCCGCCTGGTCGGTCGCCGTTCGCAAGCCGGACGGCCGGATCGCCGAGGTCAATCGCCCCATCTCCTCGGTCCTCCTTCGCCACCGCTGGCTTCGGCTTCCGGTCGTGCGTGGCGTCGTCGCGCTGGGCGAGTCGCTCGCGATCGGCTTCCGGGCGCTCGCCATCTCCGCGAACTACGCCGCCCAGGAGGAGGGCGAGGACGAAGTCGAGACGGAGCTCACCCGCGGCCAGCTTCTCTTCGCGTTCGGGATCGCGATCGGGTTCGCGCTCCTCCTCTTCAAGGTCTCGCCCGCCCTGATCACGAACTGGCTCCCGATCGAGGGAACGGCGGCGTTCGTCGTCGTCGAGGGGGTCGTCCGCGTGGCGATCTTCGTTCTCTACCTCCTCCTGATCTCGCTTCTTCCCGACCTCAAGCGCGTGTTCCAGTACCACGCCGCCGAGCACAAGGCGATCAACGCGCTCGAGGCCGGCGACGAGCTCGAGCCCGAGCGCGTGCAGCGCTACAGCCTGCTGCACGTCCGTTGCGGGACGGCCTTCCTCCTCTACGTGATGGTGATCGCGATCTTCGTCTTCGCGTTCTTCGGGCGCCCGGCCTGGTACTGGCTCGTCGTCTCCCGGATCCTCGCCTTGCCGCTCATCGCCGGGATCGCCTACGAGCTCATCCGTTTCGCCGGGCGCCATCCCGAGCACCCGGTGCTCCGAATCCTGCTCGCGCCGGGACTGTGGCTCCAGCGGCTCACGACGCGGGAGCCGACGCTCGACCAGATCGAGGTCTCGATCCGCGCGCTCCGCGAGGTCCTGCGGCTCGAGGGTCGCCTCACGCCCGAGCAGCGGAAAGTCGAGGTCATGGCCTGAATCGTCCGTGCGCTGGCGGGGATCTCGGGCGTTAGGGCGTCCCGAGGGCGGGGCTATCCTGAGTCGATGGCCGCGATCGACGAACTCGTCGCCGAGCTCGAGCGCTCGTACGCCGAGGCGCAGGAGCGCCTGAGCGACCCCGCCGTCTTCTCGGACCGCCGCGCGGTCGCGGACGCTGGGCGGCGTCTCAAGGAGCTCGAGGCGCCGCACCGGCTCGCAGAGGAGTGGCGCGGGGCGACGGGAGACCTCGCGACCGCGCGCGGCGACGGGGATCTCCGGGAGCTCGTGCCCGAGCTCGAGGAGCGCGTCCGCTCGCTCGAGGAGGAGCTGAAGCTCGCCCTCGTCGAGCACGACCCGAACGACGCGAAGGACGTGATCGTCGAGATCCGACAGGGTGTCGGCGGCGACGAGGCGGCGATCTGGGCGGGCGATCTCTACCGGATGCTCACCCGCTACGCGGAGCGGCGCGGCTACCGCCACGAGCTCCTGAGCGCGAGCCCGAGCGAGGTCGGTGGGTTCAAGGAAGCGACGTTCGCCGTCAAGGGCGAGGGCGCGTACTCGATCTTCAAGTGGGAGGGCGGAACCCACCGCGTCCAGCGCGTCCCCGAGACCGAGTCGCAGGGGCGCATTCACACTTCGACCGCCACGGTCGCCGTCATGCCGGAGGCCGAGGAGGTCGAGGTCGAGATCGACCCGGCCGACCTCAAGATCGACGTCTACCGCTCCACCGGTCCGGGCGGGCAGAGCGTGAACACGACCGACTCCGCCGTCCGCGTCACCCACCTCCCGACCGGGCTCGTCGTCGCCATGCAGGACGAGAAGTCGCAGCTCCAGAACAAGGCGAAGGCGCTGCGCGTCCTCCGCGCGCGCCTCCTCGAGCTGGAGCGGCGCCGGCAGGAGGAGGAGCTCTCGCTGAAGCGTCGCTCGCAAATCGGCGGCGGCGAGCGCTCCGAGAAGGTGCGAACGTACAACTTCCCGGAGAACCGGGTCACCGACCACCGGATCAAGCTGACCCTCCACCAGCTCGACCGCGTCCTCGACGGCGACCTCGAGGAGCTGACGGAAGCGCTCGCGGGCGACGAGCGCCGGCGCGCGCTCGAAGCCGCCGCGATCGCGTGAGGCCGCTGGACGCCGTCCGGCAGGTGGAGGCCGACCTCGCGTCCGCCGGGGTCCCGGAGCCTGGCGTCGACGCGGAGGTCCTCGTCGCGCACGTGCTCCAGGTTGCGCGCTCGGCGTTGTCGGGTCGCGGCGAGGAGCTGGGTCAAGGCGACGTCGATCAGCTCCGCTCGCTCGTCCGGCGCAGGCGAACGCGGGAGCCGCTGCAACACGTCCTCGGGGAGTGGGGCTTCCGGCGGCTCGTCCTCGGCGTCGACCGCCGCGCGCTCGTCCCGCGCCCGGAGACGGAGATCGTCGTCGAGCGGTGTCTCGCGCTCATCGCGCGTCTTCCGGCACCGCGGGTCCTCGACGTCGGGACGGGCTCGGGCGCGATCGCGCTCGCGCTCGCCGACGAGCACCGAGGCGCGCACGTGGACGCGACCGATGCGTCGGCCCCGGCGCTCACGCTCGCGCGGGAGAACGCGCGGCGGACGGGTCTCGCCGATCGTGTCCGTTTCGCGCACGGAGAGCTCTTCGCCGGTCTCGACGGGCCGTTCGACCTCGTCGTCTCGAACCCGCCGTACGTCCCCGAGGAGGAGTTGGCGTCGCTCGAGCCCGAGGTGCGAGACCACGAGCCGCGCGACGCGCTCGTCGGTCCGGGAGTCACGCAGGCGGTCGCGCGCGAGGCGCGCGCGGTCCTCGCGCGGGGCGGCCGCCTCGTGCTCGAGGTCGGCGACGGGCAGGCGCGCGGAGTGGAGCGCCTCCTCGCGCATCTCGGATACGAGGAGGTGACGGTGACGCCTGATCTCGCCGGGCGCGAGCGCGTCGTCGACGGCCGCGTCGCTATGCGGCCGTGAGCCGACGGTGACGGCGGAAGACCCCGTTCCGTCGATCCGAGCCGGGAAGCCGGTGATCCTCCCGACCGACACCGTCTACGGTCTCTGTGCGGACGGCTATCGCGAGGCGCCCGTCCTGCGCCTCGCGACGCTGAAGGGGCGACCGGCGGGAATGCCGGTCGCGCTCCTCGCCGCCGACCTCGACGCGATCCTGGACGCTGTGCCGGAGCTTCGCGGCCGTGCGGCCGTCGTCGCGCGCGCGCTCCTGCCGGGCCCGTATACGCTCGTCCTTCCGAACCCCGCTCGCCGCTTCCGGTGGCTCACCGGCTGGCGGCCGGACACGATCGGGATCCGTGTCCCCGAGCTTCCTCCCGTCGTCCGCGGCGCGATCGAGCGGGTCGGGATCGTCGCGGCGACGAGCGCCAACGTCCACGGTGGCCGCGATCCCTGCCGCGTCGAGGAGATTCCCGACGAGCTCAGGCGGGCGGTCGCGACGATCGTGGACGGCGGCGAGCTTCCCGGGACGCCTTCGACCGTCGTCGACGTGACGGGTCCAGAGCCCGCCGTTCTCCGGGAAGGCGCCGTTCCGGCCGCCGAGGCCGTTACGAGGATCGCGGCGGCGCTTGGCTGAGCGACGGCCGGATGGCGGCCGTCGCGAGCGAATAGGCGGCGATGGTGGCGGTGACGGTCGTTGCCCACTGGAGCGCCGGTCGCTCGGCGAGCGGGAGCGCGACCGCGAAGCCGAGCGCGAGCGAGGGGAAGAGCGTCGCCGCGGCGAGCGCGGCGCCGAGGCGGCCGAGTCCCCACTCGCGGCGAAACTCCGCATACTCGCGTACGAGCGGGAGGACGACCGCGAGTGCGACGACGGCGAGCGGCGGCAGTGTAGACATGGCACTCATGGGGCGATCCTTCCCGAGAACGGCCGATCCCCCTACAGGGTTACGCCTGAAATCCCTCGAACGGGGTAGGACGCTCCCCCGATCGAGGGACGGCGAGTCCGCTCGAGTAGGCTGCCGGTGCATGGCGGTCGCGCAAGAGACGTTCGAGGAGCTGCGCCAGACGCACCTCGCCGACCTCGACGCGGAGGTCGCCGCTCTCGTCGGGCGCGAGCTCGAGCGTCAGCGGGGTCAGATCGAGCTCATCGCGTCGGAGAACTTCACCTGGCCGGCCGTCTTCGAGGCGCAGGCGAGCGTCCCGACGAACAAGTACGCGGAGGGGTATCCCGGCCGGCGCTACTACGGCGGTTGCGAGGTCGTGGACGAGATCGAGCAGCTTGCGATCGACCGCGGGAAGGCGCTCTTCGGCGCCGAGCACGCGAACGTGCAACCGCACGCGGGGGCGCAGACGAACATGGCGGTCTACTTCGCCTGCCTCGAGCCCGGGGACACGATCCTCGCCATGCGGCTCGACCACGGCGGCCATCTGACGCACGGCCTCAAGGTCAACTTCTCGGGCCGCCTCTACGACATCGCGACGTACGGGGTCGAGCGCGAGACGAGCCTGATCGACTTCGACGAGGTACGCCGCGTCGCTCACGAGCGCCGGCCGAAGCTCATCGTGTGCGGAGGATCGGCGTATCCGCGCACGGTCGAAGCCGAGCGCTTCCGCGAGATCGCCGACGAGGTCGGCGCGCTCCTCCTCTGCGACATGGCGCACTTCGCGGGCCTCGTCGCGGCCGGCCTTCATCCGAATCCGACTCCCTTCTGCGACTTCGTCAGCTCGACGACGCACAAGACGCTCGCCGGGCCGCGCTCGGGCTTCGTGCTCTGCAAGGAGGAGCACGCGCAGGCGCTCGACAAGGCGGTCTTTCCCGGCATGCAGGGGGGCCCTCTCCTCCACACGATCGCCGCGAAGGCGGCGTGCTTTCGGATCGCGGCCTCCGAGGGCTTCCGCGCCTACCAGGCGCAAGTCCGCGCAAACGCGGACGCGCTCGCCGAGGCGCTCGTCGAGGGCGGGCTCGAGCTCCTGACGGGCGGGACGGACACGCACCTCATCCAGGTGGATTTGCGTCGGAGCGAGTGGACGGGCCGGCAAGCCGAGGAGCGCCTCGACCAGGTTCGGATCACTGCGAACCGGAACACCGTTCCCTTCGACGAGCGGCCCCCGACGGTCGCTTCCGGTCTTCGGCTCGGGACGCCGGCCGCGACGATGCGCGGCTTCGAGGAGGAGGACCTCCGCGAGGTCGGCGCGATCATCGCCGAGGCTCTCGGCGACGACGCCGACGTGACGCGCTTGCGCGAGCGCAGCGAGGCGCTCTGCGAGCGACACCCGCTCTACCCCGGCTTTCGCGGCTACGCGACCTACGAGGTGTCGTGAGCAGCCCGGCGGTGACCGGGCAGCTCGTCGAGGTCACGCACCCGCTCGTCCAGCACAAGCTCGGACTCCTGCGAGACGCGGATACCCCGACGCAGGTGTTCCGCCAGCTCGTCAACGAGCTCACGCTTCTCCTCACGTACGAGGCGACGAAGGAGCTCGCGACCGAGGACGCCGAGATTTCGACGCCCCTCGAGCGGACGACGGCGCAGCGGATCTCGGGGAAGAAGGTCGCCGTTTGCCCGATTCTCCGGGCCGGGATCGGGATGCTCGACGGAGTTCTGTCCCTGATCTCGGGCGCTCGCGTCGGCTTCATCGGCCTCTACCGGAACGAGGAGACGCTCGAGCCGGTCGAGTACTACGTGAAGCTCCCGAACGACATCGGCGAGCGCGACGTCATCCTTCTCGACCCGATGCTCGCCACCGGACGCTCGACGAGCTACGCGACCGCGCTCGTGAAGGACGCGGGCGCCGAGAGCGTTCGGCTGATCGCGTTGATCGCCGCCCCGGAGGGGATCGAGCACATGCAGAGCGAGCACCCGGACGTCACCATCGTCGTCGCCGCCGTCGACCGGGAGCTGAACGAGAAGGGGTACATCCTTCCCGGCCTCGGCGACGCGGGCGACCGCCTCTTCGGCACGAAATGAGAGCGCGGCTCGTCGCCGCGCTCTACGACGTCCACGGAAACCTTCCCGGGCTCGAGGCTGTGCTCGCCGACGTCGAGCGGGCGGACGCCGACCTCGTCCTCGTCGGCGGTGACATCGCCGCCGGGCCAATGCCGGCGGAGACGTTGGACGCCGTCCTCGCGCTCGGCGAGCGGATGGTCGCGATTCGCGGGAATGCCGACCGTGCGGCGGCGGAGGGCAGGCAGCCCGGCGCCCAGCCGGAGGAGTGGGCCGAGCGGGACGCGTGGATCCGCGCGCAGCTTCCGAACGACCACGCGCGCTTCCTCGGCGAGCTTCCCCCGACCGTCACGGTCGAGATCGCCGGGCTCGGATCGACGCTTTTCTGCCACGGCTCGCCGCGAAGCGACGAGGAGATCCTGACGCGGGCGACGCCCCCCGAGCGGCTGCGCCCGATCCTCGCCGGCGTTACGGAGCGCGTCGTCGTCTGCGGCCATACGCACGTCCAGTTCGACCGCACGGTGGACGGGGTCCGCGTCGTGAACGCTGGGAGTGTCGGGATGCCGTACGAAGGGCGGACGGGCGCGTACTGGGCGCTCCTCGGCCCCGACGTCGAGCTTCGGCGAAGCGAGTACGACGTCCACGCCGCCGCCGAGCGGATCCGCGCCACGACCTTTCCCGGTGCCGACGACTACGCGCGCGAGTACGTGCTCGCGTCCTACTCCCCCGACGAGGCGACGGGGACGTTCGAGCGGATGGTGGAAGCGAGCTAGAGAGCGCTTGCCCAGATCGGTCGAACGTCGTCGCGCCCGACGGCCGAGCGACGTCCGGCCGTTTCCCCTCGCTAGCGAGGGGCCGGCGCAAGGAGGCCGGGACGCGAGAGGGCGTCGAGCCAGACTGCTCGCGCCTCCTCTCGTGTCGCGCGCTCGGCGAGGCGCTCGAGCACCCATGCCGGGCCGGCCGTCGGGATCTCGCCGGCAATCGGCGCGATGCCCTGGAAGCGCTCCTCGGCGACCGACTCGCCGGCGCCGACGAGAACCTCGCTCATCGTCTCGCCTGCTCGGATCCCGACAATCTCGATCTCGGGCTCGCCGCGCCCCCCGGCCAAGCGCCAGATCCGTTCCGCGAGCTCACCGACGGCGAGCGTGACCGGCTCCGCCGGGCAGGCGAGGAGCACGCCCTCGTGCGCGAGGAGTGCCGCGTGGGCGGCGAGCGTCGCCGCGTGCGCCATCGTGATCCAGTAGCGGACCATGCCGCCGTCCGTGACGGTGAGCGGGAGGCCGGCGCGCGCCTGCCGGAGGAAGAGCTCGGAGACGCTCCCGCCGCTCCCGAGCACGTTGACGAAGCGGACAGCGGTGCGCCGCCCGCCCGCCTGGCGAGCGGCGAAGGCGGCCAGCTGCTCCAGCAACCGCTTCGTCCGCCCGTAGAAGCTCGCCGCGAGCGCCGCCTTGTCCGTGGAGGCGACGACGACGGTCTCGACCCCCACCCGGTCCGCCGCGCGGAGCACGTTCCAGCTCCCGTGCAAATTCGTGTCGACGAACTCCTCGGGGAAGAGCTCCGCCCAATCGACGTGCTTGTACGCGGCGAGGTGGAGGACGACGTCTGGGCGAGCGCCGGCGAGCTCGCGCTCGACGCGCCCGGCGTCGCGAACGTCACAGAGGACGTGTCGGACCCGCGCAAGGCCGTCGGCGGAACGCGCGCGCCGGTCCGCGGCCAGGCCCGCCTCGTGCGCGTCGAGCACGGTCACGCTCTCGGGGCGAAATCCGAGCAGGAACGTCGTGAGAGCGCGGCCGATCGAACCGGCCCCGCCCGTCACGACGACGCGGCGGCCGCCGAAGCGCTCCTGCAGCTCGAGCAGCGCAGGCACCGGATCGCGGCGCGCGATCACGCGCGACCAGTCGAGCGCGTCCTCCCGTAGGCGGCGGGAGAGGCGCCGGATCGGCGCCCGCGGCTCGGCGAGCGCCCGTTCGATCGAGCGGTAGGCCGCCTTCATCGCGGGCGAGCGTGCCGGGTCCGGCTCGTTGATCTCGGCGACGACGAAGCGGGCGTGATCGCCCAGCCGGCGGATCACGGGGTTCAGGTCGAGCTCCCCGCTTCCGAGCGGGAGGCCCTCGCCGAGGAGTCCGTGCGCGTCGGAGACGTGCGCGACCTCGAGCGAGGGCGCGAGCTCGTCGACGTAGCGCCCGAGGTCGAGCTCCTCGTCCGACTCGAGCCCGAAGACGCTCGGGTACGCCGCCGCGAAGGACCGGAAGAGGGCGGCGTGCGAGGTGTCGAACGTGAACCGGAGCGCGGGCACGCGTGCGTGCCAGCGGCGCAGGTCGCGCCAATGCCCGCCGATCTGCGAGAGGAAGATGCCGCCCACACGCATTCGAAGCACGGGCGGGACGTTCTCGACGAGCGGGATGACGCCGCGCGCGAGGCACGCGTCGGCGTAGAAGCGGAGGAAGCGTTCGACGGCCTCCTCGTCGAGGGGCGGCGCGTCCCGAAACTCGATGGGCGGAAGCGGCGCGTAGAGGTGGATCGTGAGGACGGGCGACCCGATCGCCGCGGCGAACGCCGCGCTTCGCTCGAGGCAGCGCTCGGCCTCGCCGGTGAGGCGGTCGACGCGGACGAACGCCCCGCTGGGCCAAGCGACCGGGGCCTCGGCGACGACGACGAGCTCGAGCGCGTCGGTCGTAGCCCGCACGGTGGCGACGGCTCGGTCGACCGCGTCGTCGTCCGCGATGTGGGCCGGCATGAGCGCGAGCTCGAGTCCCCGGCAGGGCCCGCCGCTCAACCGCTCGGCGATCTGGTCACGCTCGGGGGCGGCCTTGAGCAGCGGGATGGCGTCGGAGCCAGTCGACATAGAGCGCGATGCCCTCCGCGAGCGTACGAGGCTCGAAGCCTAATCCGGCGGACGGTTGTTCGACCGCGTAGCTCTCGTTCTCGCCGGGAGCGAGGTTCCCTCCCGGCGTCCGGATGGGCGTGTCCGTGCCGACGGTCGCGCGGACGAGCTCCGCGGCGCGGAGGAGCGGCGTCGCAACGCCGCTCGCGAGCGTGACGGTCTCGTTCCATCTTCCGTCGGCGACGATCCGCTCGAGGACCGGAGTGAGGTCGTCGACGTAGACGAAGTCGCGCGCGCGCTCCGGGTTCCCCGGGATGACGAGCGGGTCGCCGTCGAGCGCTGCCGCCGCGAAGCTCGCGATGGCGCCGGTCGCGCCTTCCCACGCCACCTGCCCCGGCCCGTACACGGACGCCAGCCGAAGCGTGGTCGTCCGCGCCGGGTGCATGCGGCAGGTCTCCTCGCCGAGCCGCTTCGAGATCGCGTACTCGTCGGGCGGCGGCGCGAGCCCGGCCCGGACCGTCGACGGGTAGACGAGGCCGGCGTCGTGCGCGTGGCAGCCGACGAGGAGGTTTAGTGTCGCGCCCACGTTCTCGCGCACCGCGCGGGCGGGATCGTCCCGTGCGCGCCCCGGGTCGGGAATGCCGGCGAAGTGGAGGACGGCGTCGCATCCGGACATGAGGTTTCGGACGGCCGGGTCGCCGGCGTCGGTGCGGACGAGCGTCTCCTCGCTCGCGAGTGCGCGCGGAGCGCCGCCCGGCCGTGCTACGCGGACGACCTCGTGCCCGTCCGCCTCGAGGAGCGCAGCCGTCCGCCAGCCGAGGAAGCCGGTCGCGCCGGTGACGAGGAACCTCACCGGCGCAGGTACTCGTCGACCCGGTGGCGGTAGGCGAAGGGCGAGGGGAAGCTCGCCGCCGGCTCACGGACGGCCGCTCGCCCCTCCGCGAGGGCTGCGACGTCCGCGACCGTGACCGCTTCCGCCGCGACGTTGTGCGCCCCGGGCGGCGCCTCGAGCATCACCCGGGCGACGTCCTCGACGTGGACGACGCCTATCGTTGCACCGCCTCCGTCGTCGAGCGGGAGCGGCTCGCCTGCTTCCGCGAGGCGCCGGAACTTGTCGACCACCGTCTCGGATTCCGGGCGGTCGTGCCGGACGGAGCTCGCGCCGTAGACGATCCCGAGCCGAAGCAGCGAGAGCCGAAAACCGGCCCGCCTCGCGAAGAGACGAAGGCAGAGCTCTCCATAAACCTTCGAGAGGTGTGCCAGGTCGCGTTGCTCGCCGTAGGGATGGTCGGGGGGGATCTCGCCGCGAAGATCGTGGCCGTAGACGTGGAGCGAGCTCGCGAAAACGAGGTCGGTCGCTCCGTCCGCTGCAGCGGCCTCGGCGACGCGGCGGACGCCGGTCACGTTCGTCTCCTCGGTGTAGTCCGGCTCCTGGAACGAGAGCGGTCGGCTCGCCTGCGCCGCGAGCAGGTAGACGCGC
>JALZGN010000307.1 GCA_030861005.1 Actinomycetota bacterium | reverse complement strand
GGCCGCCATCGCGTCCGCGGCCTCCGCCGAGACGGCGCCGTGGCGGGCGAGCACCTCCTCGGCCACGCCGAGCTTCTCCTTCACGGCGTTTGCGTACGCGACGAGACCTCCGACGAAGACGTCGCTTGCGCCTGGGATGTCGGTCAGCCGGGCGGCGACGAGCCCGCCGGTACAGGATTCGGCCGTCGCGAGCGAGAGGCCCTGCGACCGACAGCGGTCGAGGACGACGGCTGCGACGGGACGCCCGTCCTCCGCGAAGAGCTCGTCCGGGAAGCGCGCCCGAAGCGCGCTCGCGAGCGCCTCCGCCCCAGCGTGCCGACCAGGCTCCGCATAGAGGTCGACCTGCACCTCGAGGTCGGCTGCGCAAACGGTGACGGCGAGCCCGTCGCCCTCGCCACCCGCCTCGGCGATCGCCCGCGAGACGGCCGACTCGCTCGCGCCGAAGAACCGAAGGACGCGGTGCTCGCGATCGCGGACGCGTGCGAGCACCCGGCGTACCGCGTCGCTCTCGAGGGCGGCCGGCCACAGCCGCTGGAGCTCCCGCGGCGGGCCGGGCAGCGCGATCGCAACTCCCCGCTCGTGTTCGAGGAGCACCGCGGGAGCGGTTCCGGCGAGGCCGAGCGAGATCCCGCCTTCGGGGAGCGACGCCTGCTTCCGAACGCCGGGCGCGAACTCGGTGTAATCACGGCCGAGCCGCTCGGCGATCCCCCGCGCGAAGATCTCGATCTCGCGCTCGAGCTCCGCGTCGACGACGAGCGGACGACCCGCCGCCGACGCGAGAAGCTCGATCGTCCGATCGTCGTGCGTCGGCCCGAGCCCGCCGGAGACGACGCAGAGATCCGCGGCGAGGCCCTCCGCGAGCGCTTCCGAGAGCTGGGCAGCGTCGTCGCCGACGACGAGGAGGCGCGAGGGCTCGAGGCCGAGCCGAGTGAGCTCGCGGGCGAGGAAGGGGCCGTTCGCGTCGCCCTTCCCGCCGCGCACGAGCTCGCTGCCCGTCACGACGACGACGGCGCGCGCCCGCTCTTCCAACGGCTCTACGCTCGCGCGCGGACGCCCTTCGGAGACACGACGACGAGCGAGCTCCCCGTCGGGAAGTCCCGCACGCGCCGCCCGTTCAGCTTGACGTCGAGGTTCTCGCTCGGCGCGTTTCCGAACTGGAGCCAGAAGCGACGGCCGACGTAGCGGATCGTCTCCCCCCGGTCGAGCGTGCCCTGGAAGAGCAGCTTGCCGGTCACACGCCCCAGGCGGATCGAGACCCAGCAATCGCCGCGGGCGGCGGTCAGCGCGAGCTTCACGGTCCGCGGCGACGTTCGCGCCGAGCGCGAGCCCGACCGCGCCCCGGCAACACCGCTCTTGTGGGTTCCGGTCGGCTCGCCGAGGGGAGCCGCCGGCTCGGACGAGTTGTTCGAGAGCGTAAAGGCAACCACGAAGAGGACCGCGATGGCGACGATCCCGGCGAGCGCAACGAGCACGAAACCCGACTCGGGCGGCCGCGGGCGGTTCCGGCGCGGCGGCGTCGAGGCGACGAGCGGCTCATCCGCGCTCGCGAAGCGGGAGTTGAACTCGTCTACATAGAGCTGGCCGTCGAGACCGAGGTGGTCGGCGTACGTTCGCAGGAAGCCCTTGACATACGTCTCCCCGGGGAGGACCTCGAAGCGCTCGTCCTCGAGCGCTTGGAGGTACTTCGCCCGAATCTTCGTCTCGTCTTCGGCTCGGGCCAGGTCGAGCCCCTGGCGAAGCCGCGCCTCGCGCAGGCTGTTGCCGATCTCGAACACGAGTTGCCGATTGTAGCCGGCGCCCCGTCCGGCAAGGTGCTCGATCCCGACCGGGGAAGCGTCGGCGGCGCCGGAGTCGCGGCGGGTGACGCCGACGGGCTCGAAGCGCTCACCAGGGAGCGCGGCTCAATCCGTCCGTCCACAGGAGCACACCGAACACGGCGAGGGCGAGCCCAGCCGTCGTCGCGAGAAGGAGCGCGAGCGTTCCGAGGACACGGGCGGCGCCCGCGACTCCCGCACCCCCGACTCGGCCGAGCGTCCGCTGGTGGACGCCGTAGCCGCGCGACGCGAGAGCGAGCGAGAAGAAGCCGAGGAGCGCGACGAGCGGGACGGCGAGCGCCGCCTTGAGCCAACTCACCTCCGCGTACTCGCGCGCGACGTAGCCGGCGCCCACGAAGAGGGCGAGCGCGGCGAGCGCGGCGAGGAGCGCCAGCACCGAGCTCGGGTTTCGCACGGGGTTGAGCTTAGTCCGGGGCGCGGCCGGCTCGGGCTACCCCTTGACGTACGGGTGACCGACCGCGGCCGGCGGCACCGAGCGGCCGATCAGCCCGACGAGGGCGACGAGCGTGAGGACGTACGGGAGCGTCGCGATGAGGTTCTCGGAGACGTCTGCCTCCCGCTGCAGCGGGATTGCGAGCGCGAAGCCGAACCCAAAGAGGAGCGTCGCGGCGAACGCCCAGCCCGGCCGCCACTTGCCGAAGATGACGGCGGCAAGCGCGATGAACCCGCGCCCGCTCGTCATGTTCTCGGCGAAGCTCCCGACGAAGCCGATCGAGAGGAAGGCGCCGCCCAGCGCGGCGAGGATCCCGGAGAGGACGACGGCGGCGTAGCGGACGCCGTAGACCGAGATCCCGACCGTGTCCGCCGCCTTCGGATGCTCGCCGACAGCGCGGATTCGAAGGCCGATCGGCGTCTTGAAGAGGACGACGTAGGCGAGGACGACGGTCGCGAACATGAGCCAGACGAGCAGGTTCAGGTGTCCGAAGACGCCCTCGAGGAAGTCGCCGATCGCCGGGACGCCGCCGAGGAACCCGAGGTCGACGTTCGGGACACGGGAGACGTCCTCGTGGATCCCGCCCGGGTAGATCGAGCTGAAGAGGTAGCCGGTCAGGCCGAGCGCGAGGAAGTTGACCGCGAACCCGCTCACGATCTGGTCGGCGCGGAGGTGGATCGAGAAGAAGGCGTGGATGAGCGCGAGGAGACCGCCGAAGAGCATCGCCGTGAGGAGCCCGACGACCCAGCTTCCGCTCCAGACCGACCCCCAGATGCCGAAGAAGGCGCCCGTCAGCATCATCCCCTCGAGGCCGATGTTCACGACGCCGGAGCGCTCGGAGAAGATGCCGCCGATGGCGGCGAAGGCGAGCGGCGTCGCAAAGCGAAGCGTCGCCGCGAGCACGCCGGCGGTGACGATGCTGTCGAGCGTCTCCGCGTCCTTGCCCTGAAGCCAGACGGCGCCCGCCGTTCCGAGGATCCCGAGCGCGATCGCCCACCAGCCGAGCCTCCGCTCGCCGCGCGGGACGGCGGCGATCCCGCAAGCGACCGCGGAGAGGCCCGCGGCGAGCGGCCACCCGATTGCGCGCGTCGTCCACGGCGGGAGCGCGAGCCAGAAGGCGAAGGCGCCGAGGGCAACGCCGATCGCGCCGATCGTCCGCGCGTCGCCCAGGCGACGCGTCCGATCGGCCAACCCGACTGCGCGAGCCTGCGTGCTCACCGCTCAAGCTCCGGAGCGATGCGCGGCTGTGGCCCCAGGAAGCGGCGCGCCCGCCAGGCGTAGAGGATCAGGAACTCGGCGCCGACAAAGAAAATGACGAGCGCCTGGATCATCGTCGCGAGGTCGACCGCGAGCGCGGGCTCGAAGACCTCCGGATCGAGCTGCCGCGTCGACGTGCCAATCTGGAGCGCCGCGAAGAGGAGCGCGGCGAAGAGGATCCCGACCGCCTTGTTTCGTCCGAGGAGCGCGACGGCGATTCCCGTGAAGGCGATGAGATTCGTAGCGAAGTCGCCGGTCGAGACTCCGAACTTGAAGCCGAGGACGTCCACGGAGCCCGCGAGCCCGGCGAACGCGCCCGAGATCGCAAGCGCAAGGAAGTAGTTCTTCGAGACGGAGATGCCCCCGTAACGCGCCGCCTCCGGGTTGAAGCCGACCGCCCGGACCTCGTAGCCAAGCGTCGTCCGGTTCAGGAGCACGTAGTAGATGACGAGCGCGAAGAGCGCGATGAAGAGGCCCGCGTGAAGCGCCGGGAGGCTGCCCCAGATCGGCCAGAGCCTCGCCGAGTCGAGCACCGAGTCGGAGCGGGGAATCGACGGCTCGGGCCCCTGCAGGCGCCCGCCGATCTCGAAGAGGTACTGGCCCCCGAAGATGGCGATCCAGTTCAGCATGATCGTCGTGATCACCTCGTGCGCGCCGACGGTCGCCTTGAGCAGCCCGGCGATTCCGCCCCAGACGCCGCCGGCGACGATGGAGGCGATGATCGCGAGCAGGATGTGAAGGGGACGCGGCGTCCCTTCGAGATGCGTCCCGACGTAGAGCGCCGCGATGAAGCCGACCCAGTACTGCCCCTGGCCCCCGATGTTGAAGAGCCCGCAGCGGTAGGCGAACGCGACGGCGATCCCCGTGAGGACGAGCGGCGTCATCAGGATGAGGGTCTGCTGGAGGTCGTTCGCCGCGTCCTCGCGCGCCTCGCCCGCCACCCACGGGAAGAACCAGTTGAGGCCCGTCCCCTCGAAGATCGCCTTGTACGCGGTGATCGGGTTGCTGCCGGTGACGAGGACGACGAGCCCGCCGATCAGGAATGCGAGCGCGGTCGCCGCGATCGGGACGAGGATGCCGCCGAGCCGGCTCGCGAACCAGCTCGAGACCGGGTCGCCGCCGTCTTCTCGCCGGTCCGGCTCGGCGGGCGCGACGGTCACGCCGCCTCCCTCCGGCCGCCCGTCATCGCGATCCCCAGCTCCTCCTCCGAGACGCTCGGCGGATATTCGCCGACGATGCGGCCTTCGTACATCACGAGGACTCGGTCCGAGAGCGAGCGGATCTCGTCGAGCTCGAACGAGACGAGCATGATGGCGCGCCCTTCGTCGCGCTCCTCGACGAGCCGGCGGTGCACGAACTCGATCGCGCCGACGTCGAGGCCGCGCGTCGGCTGCGCCGCGATCAGGATGCGGGGATTGCGCGAGACCTCGCGGGCGATCACCACCTTCTGCTGGTTCCCGCCCGAGAGGGTCATGGCGAGCGTCTCCGGTCTCCCCCCGCGCACGTCGAACTCCTTGAGCACGCGAGCGGCGCGCTCGACGAGCCGCCGCGGGTAGAGCCATCCCCACTTCGAGTCGGGCTCCTTGCGGAAGTCGTGGAGCGCCAGGTTCTCCGCGAGCGTGAAGTCGAGGACGAGGCCGCGGAGCTGGCGGTCCTCGGGGATGTGCCCGACGCCTAGGTCGAGGCACTCCCGCGCCGCGGCCTGCGTGATCTCCTTCCCCGCGGCGACGATCCGCCCGCCGGCCGGCCGCCGCAAGCCCGTGAGCGCGTCGATCAGCTCGCTCTGGCCGTTTCCGTCCACCCCCGCGATCCCGACGATCTCGCCCGCCCGCACCTGGAACGAGGCTCCGCGCACCGCTTCGAGGCCCCGTTCGTCGACCACGCGCAGGTCCTCGACCTCGAGGAGCGGCTCGCCGACCTCGGGCGGCGACTTCTCGATGCGGAGCACGACCTCACGCCCGACCATGAGGCGCGCGAGCGCCTCCGGCGTCGCCCCCGCGCGCGGCACGGTGTCGATCCGCCGCCCCTGGCGCAGCACGGTGATCCGGTCGGCGATATCGAGCACCTCGTTCAGCTTGTGGGTGATGAAGATGATCGACTTCCCGTCCGCCTGGAGCGAGCGGACGATCGTGAAGAGCTCGCCCGCCTCCTGCGGCGTCAGGACGGCGGTCGGCTCGTCGAGGATGAGGATCTCGGCCCCGCGGTAGAGCGCCTTCAGGATCTCGGCCCGTTGCTGCATCCCGACGCTGATGGACGCAACCCGCGCGTCGGGGCGAACCGCGAGCCCGAACCGCGTCGAGAGCTCGCGCACGCGGTTCTCGGCGCCGGCGAGGTCGAGGAACAGCCCCTTCCGCGGCTCCGTCGCGAGCACGATGTTCTCGGCCACCGTCATCACCGGGATGAGCATGAAGTGCTGGTGCACCATCCCGATCCCGAGGTCGATCGCGTCCCGGGGAGAGCCGATCCGGACCGGCTTCCCGTTCAGCCGGATCTCGCCCTCGTCGGGGTGGTAGAGCCCGTAGACGATGTTCATGAGCGTCGACTTCCCGGCCCCGTTCTCACCGAGGAGCGCGTGGACCTCGCCCTTCGCGAGCTCGAAGTCGACGCGGTCGTTCGCGAGGATGCCCGGGAACCGCTTGCTGATCCCTCGTAGCTCGAGCAGCGGGGCGGTCATCACGCGATCGAGATTGTAGGGGCGGCCGGTCGGCCGTCCCTACGTCGAGTCCCTACTGAACTTCGTCGAGGGTCGCGGGCGGGTCGATCTCACCGCTCGCCAGCTTCTTCTTCGCCGCTTCAACCGCGTCTTGGATTTCCTGCGGGACGTCGCTACTGAAGGGAGCGAGGAGCTCGGCCTCGGGGAACTCCTCGATCCCGAACGACCGGTTCGTTCCGCCCTTGAAGGTCCCGTCCTGGGCGGAGCGGATCGTCTCGAAGACGGCGAGCTCGAGCGGCTTGAGCGCGCTCGTGAGGACGCAGTCGCCCGCGAACGACTGGTCGGCGTCGACCCCGATCGCCCACTTGCCTTCCTGGCAGGCCGCGTCGAGCGCACCGAGCCCGCACTGGCCTGCGACCTGGAAGATCACGTCGGAGCCCTGCGCGATCTGGTCGAGCGCAATCTCCTTGCACTTCGCCTGATCGCCGAAGTCCTGGGAGTACGCGTTCAGCGTCTTCACGTTCGGGTTCGTGTCCTTGACCGCCTGCTGAAAGCCGGCGATCCAGTTGTTGACGGACGGGATGCTGACGCCGCCGACGGTCGAGACGGTCTTCGATTTCGTCGTCATGGCGGCGACGATTCCGGCCAGGTAGCCCGCCTCCTCGGACGGGAAGACGAGCCCGAGGGTGTTCGGGAGAGCGCAGGGCGGCTGATCCTTCCCGCCGCAGTCGGGCTCCTCGCCGTAGAACTGGTCGACGCCCGCGAAGTTGACGTTCGTCGCCTGTTTCGCGACCTCGGCGACGGACGGCTGGATCAGGAAGCCGATCGCGACGACGAGGTCGTGGCCGTCGTCGACCGCCGCCGTCAGGTTCGGCAGGTAGTCGTCTGCCGACTGCGACGCGTAGACGCGGCCCTCGACGCCGAGCTCCTTCTGCGCCCGCTCGAAGCCGTTGATCGAGAACTCGTTGAACCCGCGGTCGTCGAGGCCGCCCGTGTCGGACACCATTCCGACCGAGATCTTCTCCCCGCCCGTCGCGCCGCCTGTCTCGGTGCCTGCCGGCGCGGTGCCGCCGCCCTCCTCGTCGTCGCCGCCGCAGCCGCTCGCCGCGATCGCGAGCGCGAGTGACGCAAGGAGGAGGACGAGCCACGCCCACCTCCGCTTTCCGTTCACGAAACCTCCTTCGATCGCCCGTTCCCGGCCAGCGCAGGGCATGCTAGCCCGCCCGCGGCCCCATTCTAGGACGCGCGGCACGCGTGTTCGTTAGGAGGGAACGTCGCTCAGCACGCGCTCGAGGTCCGCCTCCGAGACGAGGACGCGGCGCGGCTTCGACCCCTCGTACCCCGAGATGATCCCGCGGCGCTCGAGCATGTCGACGAGGCGCCCGGCACGCGTGTACCCGACGCGGAGACGGCGCTGGATGAGCGAGACGGACGCCGTCTGCGTCTGGACGACGATCTCGATCGCGCGGTCGAGCAACGGATCCTCGTCCGGGTCGAACTCCTCGTCGCCCTCGTCCACGACCTCGACCCCGGGAGCTTCCAGGAGTGACTCGTCGAGCTCTTGGTCGCGTTGGCCGCGGCACTGTTCGACGACGAGGGCGATCTCCTCTTCGGTCACGAACGCCCCCTGGACGCGCTGCAGGCGCGACGTTCCGAGCGGCTTGAACAGCATGTCTCCCTGACCGAGCAGGCTCTCCGCCCCGCCCTGGTCGAGGATGACGCGGCTGTCGGTCTGGCTCGAGACGGCGAACGCGATCCGCGAGGGAACGTTCGCCTTGATCATCCCGGTTATGACGTCGACAGAGGGGCGCTGCGTCGCGAGCACGAGGTGGATGCCGACCGCTCGTGACTTCTGCGCGAGCCGGATGATCGCGTCCTCGACCTCCTGTGGCGAGACCATCATGAGGTCGGCCAGCTCGTCGATCACGATCAGGAGGTACGGGAGCGGGGTCTCGCCGCGGGCGGCGAGGGCGCGGTTCAGCTCGGCCAGGTTGCGCGCGCGAAGGACGGACATCCGTTCGTAGCGGCGGTCCATCTCCCCCAGGACGTTGGCGAGGACGGCGGCCGCGGCCTTCGGGCTCGAGACGACGGGCGTCAGGAGGTGCGGGATCGACTCGTAGAGGCCGAGCTCGACGCGCTTCGGGTCGACCAGGATCATCCGGACGTCATCGGGCGTCGATCGAAGAAGGACGGAGCAGAGCATCGTGTTGATGCAGCCCGACTTGCCGGAGCCCGTCGTCCCGGCGATCAGGATGTGCGGCATGCGCGCGAGGTCCGCCCACACCGGGGCACCCGAAATGTCCTTCCCGAGCCAGACGGAGAGCGGGCTCGCCGTCGCCGGCAGCTCGTCGTAGACGTCGCCGAGCGTGACGATGTTCGGGGCGACGTTCGGAACCTCGACGCCGACGGCCTGCTTTCCGGGGATCGGCGCGAGGATCCGGATCTCCGTCGTCGCGAGCGCGTAGGCGAGGTCGTCCTTCAGAGAGGCGACCTTGCCGACCTTCGTCCCGGCCGCCAGCTGGAGCTCGTAGCGCGTCACGCGCGGCCCCGACACCTGGCCGACGACGGTCGCCTCGACGCCGAAGTTCGCGAGCGCCTGGACGAGCGCTTCGGCCGTCCGTTCTGCCGCCTTCGCCGGCTGGCCGTTCGTCGCCCGCGAGCGCCGCAGGACGCCGGAATCGGGGAGGCGGTACGTCTCGTGCTCGCCGGGCGCGGGCTCGAAGAGGGAGGGCGCGCCCGTGGGCGCCGGCTCGTCGGGTGGTTCGGCGCGGTCGTCGGCGAGCTGCTCGACGAGGGCCGGCGCCGGGGCTGGCGTTTCGGCGTCCGCGACGACGTCCGGGAACGCCTTCTCGCCGTCGACGGGCGGTGCTCCCGGGGCTTCGTCGGTGTCGCTCTCGTCCTCGCCGGGAGCTTGGAGGGTTCGGCGAGCGCCGGCGGCCTTCGAGTGCGCCGTGCGCGCCGCGTTCGCCGAGCGTCGAAGCACGGCGCCGACCGACGCGCCGGTCAGGAGGATGACGCCCGCGGAGAACGCGAAGGCCCCGAGGATGAACGTTCCGGTCGAGCCGAGGAGGCGGCCGAGGATCGTTTCGAGGAGGTTCCCCGCCTCGCCGCCCCGCTCTTCGCCGAGCACCGTGAGGAGCCCGATTGCGCAGAGAGCGAGCCCGGTTCGGAACGGACGCACGTCGACGAGGCCCGAGCGCGCCACCATCAGCGCGCCAAGGGCGAGGAGACACAGCGGAAGCAGGAAGCGCGCGCCGCCGACGACGGCGGCGAGGCCCTCGTCCACCTTCTCGCCCACGACTCCGCCGTCCCAGCCGAGCAGGAGGACGGCTGTGAAGAAGAGGCCGAGCGCAACGAGCCCGAGCCCGACGAGCTCGGGGTGCCCTCGCCCGCGGGCGCGCCGTTTCGTCTTCGCCTTGCGGACGCGCGAGGGCGTCTTCGGGCGTACCTTCGAGGGCGTCTTCTTCGCCGCCATGCCGGGAAGTTCGCGCGGCGGCGGCGGCCTCCTCCCCCCTCCTACCTCACCCGTACGTGGCGATCCGCTCGACGAGGAGCTCGAGGAACGCCTCCGCATCGATCGCGACGCCGACATGCGCGTTCGGATGCTTGCCCGTCCGCCTCCAGAGGTCGACGACCGTTCGACCTCGGCAGAGCTCGGAGGCGCACTCGATCGCGACGTTCCGCGCGAGCGTCTCGACGAGGTCCGGCCGCGCCACGTGGGCGACGGCGACGGCGTCGTGGATCGGCGAGCCGCCGAACCCGTACGTGGCGGCGTGGAAACGGTGGAAGTAGTCGAAGAGCTCGGCGACGAGGCGCCCCGTCCGCCCGGCCGCGCGGAGGCGATTCGCGTGCTCGGGCGTCATGAGCGCCTTGTGCGTGACGTCGAGCCCGATCATCGTTACGTCGAGTCCGCTTCCGAAGACACGGGCGGCCGCTTCCGGATCAGCCCACACGTTGAACTCGGCCGCCGGCGTCACGTTCCCCTCCCCGATCGACCCGCCCATCAGGACGAGCCGTCCGGCGCGCGCCGCAGCGTCGGGATGGCGAGCGAGGAGGAGCGCGACGTTCGTGAGCGGACCCGTCGCGACGAGCGTCGCCGAGTGGGGCGAGGCGAGCAGGCGCTCGGCCAGGAAGTCGATCGCGTGCTCCGCGAGCGGCTCCGTCGAGGGCGGGGGCAGCTCCGGCCCCTCGAGACCGCTTTCGCCGTGGACGTAGGCGGCGACGAACGGCTCGCGCACGAGCGGCCGGTCGGCACCGGCCGCGACGGGGACGTCCGTCCGGGCGACGAACTCGAGCACGCGGAGGGCGTTCGCGGTCGTCTTCGCGACCGTCTGGTTCCCGGCCACCGTAGTCACGCCGAGGACGTCGAGCTCCGGGCTCGCGAGCGCGAGGAGGAGCGCGATCGCGTCGTCGTGCCCGGGATCACAGTCGATGAGGACTGGCACGGTCACGCCGCGGCGAGGATCTCGTCGACCTCGGCGGCAGTCGGAAGCGAGGGTTGCGCTCCGGGGCGCGACGCCGCGATCGCGCCCGCGGCGCAGGCGCGGCGAAGCGCCTCCTCGCGTGGGCGCTCCTCGAGGAGCGAGACGACGAGGCACGAGCAGAAGGCATCGCCCGCCGCCGTCCCGTCGACAGGAACGACGCTCGGCGGCGTCGCGCGGGCAATCTCGTCCCCGCCCTCGAGGAGAAGCGCCCCCTCGGGCCCGAGGGTGAGAGCGAAGAGGCAGCCGAGCGGGCTCGAGCCGAGCGCGTCGAGCTCGAACGAATTCGCGACGATGACGTCGCAGCGCGCAAGCGTCTCCACGGGGACCGTCCGTGCGGGTGCCGCGTTCAGGCAGAACATCGCGTCGGCGCGCTCGGCCGCCCAGCCGACGGTCTCGACGGGTATCTCGAGCTGGCAGAGCACCGCGTCCACGTCCCCGAGCTCGAAGTCGCCGGGACGAAGACGGCGGTTCGCCCCGGGCGCGACGACGATCTGGTTCTCCCCACCCGCCGCGACGACGACGAGCGCGACGCCCGTAGGCTCGTCGACGACCGCCACTCCGCGGACGTCGACGCCGGCCTCCTCGAGGCCGGAGAGCGCGAGGCGACCGTGCTCGTCGTTCCCGACACAGCCGACAAACCGGACGTCGGCCCCGAGCTTCGCGGCCGCAACCGCTTGGTTCGCCCCTTTGCCGCCGGGGACACGATCGAGCTCGGCATCGGTCAGCGTCTCACCAGGTCGCGGCAGCCGATCGCAGAACGCGACGAGGTCGAGGTTCACGGAGCCGGCGACCGTGATCCGAGGCGGCAAAGCGGACGCTAGGCGGCGAGCGCGCGCAGGTCGTCGACGGCGCCGCCGAAGAGGTTCTCGCGGAGGTCGAAGAGGCCTGCCCAGAGCGCCGCCCGCGCCGGGGGGGCGCCCACGCGCGCCGAAGCCGCGAGGCCCTGGAGCGCGCGAACGAGCACCGCGAGCTCGAGGTACGCCTGCGCCACGCGGTTCGGGCACGCGC
>JALZGN010000039.1 GCA_030861005.1 Actinomycetota bacterium | reverse complement strand
CGGCCGCGGCCGCGCCCGACTCGAGCGCGTGCTCGGCCGGGCGGCCGCGATCGAGACGGTGCTCGAGGCTCTCCTCTGGCACCTCGGCGTTCGCCGGCAGCCGCCGCCCCTCCCGGCGGAGCCTCGGGGCGAGGAGCCGGACCGCGTCGACCTCCGCGGTCTTCTCGCGCTCACGATCGACCCGGGCGAGGCGAAGGACTTCGACGACGCGCTGAGCGTTCACCGCGACGGCGACGGCCTCCGGACGTGGATCCACATCGCCGACGTCTCGGCCTACGTCCCCGCCGGGTCGCCGCTCGACCGCGACGCGGCCGAGCGCTCGTTCTCGACGTATGTCCCCGGCCTCGTCGAGCCGATGCTTCCCGAGCGGCTCTCCGCCTACCTCTGCAGTCTTCGACCGCACCAGGACCGCCGGTGCGTCACGGTCGAGATCCCGTTCGACCGCGATCTCGCGCCCGGCGATTCCTTGATCTACCGAAGCCTGATCCGAAGCCGTGAGCGCCTGACGTACGAGCACGCGGAGGCGATCTTGGCCGGCCGCGAGCGGGCGAGCGAGGAGGTGGCGGATGCGCTTCGGCTCGCCGAGCGGCTGACGCGGGAGCTCCGCCGGCGACGCTACCGGCGGGGCGCCCTTCGAATCGAGACCGGCGAGACGTCGTTCGCCTTCGATGGCGAGGGCGGCGTCGAGCGGGCCTGGATCGAGGCGGAGCCCCTTGCTCACATGCTCGTCGAGGAGCTCATGATCGCGGCGAACGAGGCGGTCGGATCGCTCCTCGCCGGCCACCGCCGCGAGACGCTCTTCCGCGTACACGAGCGGCCCGATCCTCAGGCGATCGAGCTGCTCGTGGCGAAGCTCGCCGACCTCGAGGTCCCGACACCCTCGATTCCGGAGCACCTGACGCCGTCCGACGCGGCAACGCTCGCCGCACGCGTCGCGACCCGCGTCACCGCGTACGCCGCCGAGGCCGGGCGCGGGGGAGAGGCCTTCCCGACGCTCGTGCTTCGAAGCCTCAAGCAGGCGCGCTACGACGAGCGAAACCTCGGGCACTCCGGGCTCGCGAGCCGCGCCTACTGCCACTTCACGTCCCCCATCCGCCGCTACCCGGACCTCGTCTGCCACCGGGCGCTCCTCGCCGAGCTCGGCGTGGCGGAGGCAGCGCCTCACGACGACCTTCCCGAGCTCGCTGGGTGGACCTCGGAGCGGGAGCGGGAGGCAGCGCAGGTCGAGTACCGCGCAGACGCGATCTGTCTCGCGTGGTTCCTCGAGCGCCGGCTCTTCGACGCCGGTTGGGACGCCGGCTTCGACGGGGAGATCGTGGGCGCGATCGGATCCGGAATCTTCGTCCGTTTCGACGGCGTCTTCGAGGGCTTCCTGCCCGCTCGTCGGCTCCCGGGCGAGTACTTCGAGCTCAATCCGCTCGGAACGGCGATGATCGGGCGGCGAACGGGACGCCGCTACCGGCTCGGAGATCCGATTCGCGTCCGGGTGGAGCGGATCGACCGGGTCGGGGGAAAAGTGGAGGTTCGACTGGAGGACGGCCGGGAAGGGACCCGAGGAGGCGAGCGTTGGGAGAGGGGATGAGGCTCGAAGGCATTCACCACGTCACCTGCATCACAGCCGACGCGCCGAGGAACGTCGACTTCTACGCGCGCCTCCTCGGCCTTCGGCTCGTCAAGAAGACGGTGAACCAGGACGATCCGACCGTCTACCACCTCTTCTACGCGGACGAGAAGGGGAGCGCCGGCTCCGACCTCACGTTCTTCGAGTATCGCGGCCTCGCGCGCGGGCGCGCGGGGGCCGGGATGGTGCACCGGATCACCTGGCGCGTCGCCTCGGAGGAGGCGCTCGCGTTCTGGGAGGAGCGGCTCGGGGGCGAGGGAATCGCCACCGAGCGCCATGGACGCGCACTTCGCTTTCACGACTTCGAGGGACTCGGACTCGAGATCGCGGCCGTCGAGAACGACGACGAGCCGCTCGTGGCCGAGCACCCCGAGATTCCGGCCGAGCTCGCGCTGCAGGGTTTCGACGGCGTCCGTGCCTACAGCCGCGCGCCGGACGCGAGCCGCATGTTCCTCGAGGGCGGTCTCGGTTTGACGCCCGTCGAGCCGCCCGAGCGGTGGGAGGCGCGCGGCGACGAACGCGGCTCCTGGTACGCCTACGACCAGGCGCCGGGCGAGCGCGGACTGGGCGGCGCGGGAACCGTCCACCACGTGGCGTGGGCGTCGCAGATCGACGAGCACGAGGCGTGGCGAGCGCGCGTCGAGCGCGCGGGAGCGAACCCGACGCCCGTGATCGACCGCTTCTACTTCCGGTCGATCTACTTCCGCGAGCCGAGCGGCGTTCTCTTCGAGATCGCCACGCTCGGGCCGGGGTTCACGGCGGACGAGCCGATCGAGACGCTCGGCGAGGCGCTCTCGCTGCCGCCCAACTACGAGTCCCTGCGCGAGCAGTTGAACGACGTCCTGACGCCGCTCCCGAACCCGCGGGAAGCCTGGACACGCCGGTAGCGGCGACGGACTAGCGAGGCATGGCGAGGCCGACCGGGCGGAGGCTGATCGCGGAGAACCGCCGCGCCCGCCACGACTTCCACCTCCTCGAGCGGGTCGAGGCGGGGATCGCGCTCACGGGAACGGAGGTGAAGTCCCTCCGCGAAGGCCGCGCGAACATCCAGCGCGCGTTCGCCGAGGTCCGCGGCGGCGAGGTGTACCTCGTCGGCGCGCACATCGCGGAGTACGCCCAGGGGAATCTCGCGAACCACGACCCCGACCGCGAGCGCAAGCTCCTCCTCCACCGCGGCGAGATCGCCTCGCTCGTCGGCAAGGTGCAGGAGCGCGGCCTGACGTTGATTCCGACCCGGCTCTACTTCAAAGACGGGCGCGCGAAGGTCGAGCTCGCGCTCGCGCGCGGCAAGGAGGCACGGGACAAGCGGCGAGACATCGCCGAGCGCGACGCGCAGCGCCAGATCGAGCGGGCGCTCAAGTCGCACGGCCGGAGTTAGTCCCCCGCGACGGTCCGGACGAAGCTGCCGCCGCCGATCGTTCGCTCGGCGGCGCCGCCCGCGCGCCGGCGGAGCTCGCGATCCGAGGTCACGAGCCAGTACGGGCGCCCCGAAGCGGCGAGCTCGGCCGCCCGTCGCGCGATCCAGTCGTCGGCGCTCTCCCCGCCGGTGCCGACGAGCGAGCAGGCGGGGGAGAGGCGGCGCTCACCGGTTTTCCCGAGGGCGCGCCCGTCGAAGACGACGACGGCAATTTGCCCCTCCCGCTTCGCCCACGCGTCGATTCGCTCCGCGAGTTCCTCCTCGGTCAGATTCGGCCAGCGCGACCGGAGGACGTTTCGCGCATCGACGAGGACAAGCGGCGCCAAACCGCGGCTACAATTCCAGATACATACGGGGGCGATCAGGTCTCGACGTGGTCGATTCTCCGGCAGAGCTGCAAGCCGAGGTCCCCGGTCGGCCTCGTAAAACAACCGGGAACCACGTAAGTGCGAACGACGAACTCGCACTCGCTGCCTAACTGAGTTAGTCAGCGCGTCGCTCCGGCTTCGGCCCGTGGGCCGGGTAGCGGCGTCAGAAACGGGCTCGCCGCCGAGGGAGAGCCAATCGCCCGAGGCGGGACTCGAAAGGATGGCTAGTCCCTCGGGAGGCCGCC
>JALZGN010000255.1 GCA_030861005.1 Actinomycetota bacterium | reverse complement strand
GATCATGTCGGTGTGAGCCTCGGGCAGGTAAAAGACCTTCTGCACTGACTCCCCGAGGCCGTCTTGGCTTCGGGCTACCTGCTCACGTGGAGCGCCGCCGGCGTTGTCGCCTACGCGATCTCAAACCTCGGAGCCGGCCTTCTCGGTGACGAGCTCTCCTGGGACACGGCCGGACGTTGGGTCGCCGGGGGCATCCTCGCCGCCGCCGCGCTCTACGAGTTCACCCCGCTCAAGGATGTCTGCCTGGGGAAATGTCGGAGCCCGCTCGGCTTCCTCCTCGGCTCTTGGCGCGGCGGTCTCTTGGGCGCGCTGCAAATGGGTACGAAGCATGGCGCGTGGTGCGTCGGCTGCTGCTGGGCGCTGATGGCTGCGCTCTTCGCGCTCGGTGTGATGAGCATCGCCTGGATGGCGTTCGTAGCGGCGCTGATCGCGGCCGAGAAGCTTCTCCCCTGGAGACGAGCCGCCGTTGCGACCGTCACCGGCCTGCTCGTCGTCCTCGCCCTCGCCATCGTCGTCGCTCCCGAGCGAATCCCCGGCTTCACCGTACCGAGCTGGACCCACGGGATCGCGAACTCGATGTCGAACTGCGAGAGCGCGCGGGTGACGAGCGCCGCGAGCAGGATCCCGAGCGGGATCGCGAGCGCCGCGCCGATCAGGGCCGTGACGACGCTCTCCTGGCGGATCATGCGCCGTACCTGCCGCCTCGTCATTCCGACGGCGCGCAGCATGCCGAGCTCCCGTGTCCGCTCGTAGATCGAGAGCACGAGCGTGTTCACCATCCCGAACAGGCTCACGATCACCGCGAGGGCGAGGAGCGCGTACAGGAACGTGAGGAAGTCGTTGAAGTCCTCGTCCTGCTGGTCGATCCACTGCTCCCGCGTCTGCACCTTCGCGTCCGGGAAGTCGGTGACGAGCTTCTCCAGCGTGCGCGTGGACGCCTCGTTCGGCTCGCCGGGGACGTTCACGAAGACGTACTGGTTGCGCGGGCGCTCGTACAGCGTGTCGAACGTCGCCTTCGGGATGCTCACCGCGCCGAGGATCGGGAAGAAGGGGGGCGGCTCGTAGATCCCCTTCACGACGAGGCGCGTCCGCTTCCCGCTCGGCACGAGGGCGGTCATCGGGCTCCCGACCTTGAGATCGTGCTCGTCGGCGAAGTCCTTCGCCACCACGGCGCCGTCGCGCCCGAGCGACCTGAGGACGTCGTCCGAGCCGTCCTTCCACTCGAACGTGTACGCCGCGGCGATCGTCTCGGGCTCGATCCCGGTCAGGTAGCCGCTCTCGCCGTCGACCTTTGCGAGGTCGGAGCGGACGGGCGTCACGATCTCGGTGCCGCGCGCGCCTTCGAGCGCGTCGCCGGCTCCGGCGACGAATGGGGTGAAGCCGTCCTCGGCGGTCAACAGGTAGTCGGAGCGCACCTGGTCCTCGATCGCCCCCCGGTTGGACGCCTTCATGCCGTTCGCGAGGACGGCGATGAACGTGACGAGCGCGAGCCCGATCATGAGCGCCGCCGCCGTCGACGCGGTTCGACCGGGGTTCCGGCGCGAGTTCTCCTTCGCGAGGTTGCTCGCTGACCCCTCGGGCCGGACGTTCGGGAACTCCGCCGGCCACTCGGGGTGGAACCGTCCCGCCGCACGAAGCGCCCAGAGGACGAGGAACGCCAGGACGACGCCGAACGCGATCACGAGCGCGAATGTGACGCTGATGGCGAGCGCGATCAGCACGACGATCGCGGCGAGGATCAGTGCGCCGGCACCGAGGGCCTGCACCCGCTTCCCGGCCGGACGGTCGCGTCCGTACAGGCCGTACCGGACGAACCACACCGCGAGCGTCACGGGGTAGAAGACGACCGAGGCGGCGACGAGCGCCCACTTCGCGACCGGATTCGTGCCGACCGCGAGCGGCCGGACGGTCCGAGACGAGAGCATCGAGACGCCGATGAAGAGCAGGAGGACGCCGACCGCGATGGAGAGCAGTCGCTCGAACGTCCCGAGGTCGTCCACGAACATCGCATACGCGAGCAGGAGGATCGCGAGCGCGATTACCAGCCCGCCGATGTACAGCGAGAAGCGGGCGAACCGCGACGGCGGGAGCACCGCTCCCTCGCGCACCGCCGAGATGGGCGGAACGCGCGTCGCTCGGATGGCGGGGAACACGCCGGCGACGAGCGTGATCAGCGTCCCGATCAGGAGCGAGACGACGATCGTCCGGGTCGCAAACACCGTCCCCGTCGTCGGCAGGTCGCCGCCGAACGACTTCGCCAGCGCGTTCAAGCCGATCGCGAGACCGAGGCCGGCGAACAGGCCGATCACGGACGCGAGGAAGCCGATTACGAGCGCCTCGAGCACGACCGACCAGAGGACTTGACGCCGGGACGCTCCCAGCGTCCGAAGCGTCGCGAACTCCCGCGTTCGCTGGGCGACCGTGATCGAGAGCGTGTTGAAGATGACGAAGGCGCCGACGAAGAGCGCGATCCCGGCGAAGGCGAGCAGGAAGTAGCGGATGAAGTTGACGAACTCGCCCTGTTCGGCGTCCTTGTCGGCCTGCTCCGTCCCGCTCCTCACGGCGACGTTCTTCGGAAGAGCCTCCTCTAGCTCGGCCACGAGCTGGTCCGACGAAATGCCGTCCTTCGCGGCGGCGGAGATCGCGTCCAGCTCGCCGTCGCGGTGGAAGAGCCGCTGCGCCTCGGGGATCGTGAACGCCGCGAACGTGGCCGCACCGAGCGACTCGGTCTCGCCGTACCGCGCGACCCCGACGACCTTGAATCCCTCGACCGGCTCGAGAGTGCCGATGCGGACGGTGTCCCCGAGCTTGTAGCCCTCGTCGTCGGCCGTGCCGACGTCGAGGACGACCTCGCCGCCCGACGCGGGCCATCTGCCCTCGAGGAGATTCAGCGGGTTGAAGCGCTCCGCCGACGGGTCGATCCCGAAGCCGAAGGAGGGAGCGCCGCCTGTCTCGACGACGTCGCCGTTCTTCTTGAGGATGTCGGCGTCGCGCATGTTGACGATGCTTCCCGCCGCTGCGGCGACGGACGGCTGCGAGCGCACCTGGTCGAGCAGCGATTCGGAAATCGGTGGCGTCTCGGAGGACTCGCCCTGGAAGTCGATCTCGGTCCCGCCGCCCTGGACGACGGCGTCGGTGTTCGCGTACGTCTCCTGGAAGATGTTGTTGAACGCCTTCTGGATCGTGTCGGTGAGGACGTAGGTCCCGCTCACCATCGCGACGCCGAGGATGATCGCGAGCGCCGTCAGGGTGGCGCGAACCTTGCGGCCGGCGAGGCCCCGAAGAGCCACCGCCATCATGCGCGGCTCATCTCCTCGATGATCGTCAGGAGGTCATGGGCGGAGGCGTCGCGGCACTCGCGGACGATCGAGCCGTCGGCGAGGAAGAGCGTTCGGTGACCGATCCCCGCGGCGGCGGCGTCGTGAGTCACCATGACGGTCGTCTGCCCGTAGCTCTCGACGGATTCCCGGAGGACGTCGAGGATCTCGGCGCTCGTCTTCGAGTCGAGGTTCCCCGTCGGCTCGTCCGCGAACATGACGGTCGGGCGCGAAACGAGGGCGCGCGCGATCGCGACGCGCTGCTGCTGGCCGCCCGAGAGCTCGGACGGCCGGTGCTTGCGGCGGTCCGCGAGACCGACCTTCCCGATCACGTCGTCGACCCACCTTTGATCGACCTTCCCGCCGGCGAGCTGGAGCGGAAGCGTGATGTTCTCCTCCGCCGTGAGCATGGGCAGGAGGTTGAAGAACTGGAAGATGAAGCCGATGTGTCGGCGGCGAAGCTTCGTGAGCTCGTTGTCGTCGAGGTTCGTGATCGTCGTGCCGGCGATCGAGACGTCGCCGGACGTCGGCTTGTCGAGGCCCGCGAGGATGTGCATGAGCGTCGACTTTCCGGAGCCCGACGGGCCCATGATCGACGTCAGCTCGCCCTTCCCGACGTCGAGCGAGACGCCGCGAAGGGCCTCGACGGCGGTTTCGCCCTGTCCGTACCGACGAGTGACGTCGGCGGCGGAGACGACGGTCCCGGCCGCTCGCTCGGCACGGGTCTCCTCAGTGACTGCGGTTGGGTGCACGGATTCCTCTCCTCCCGGAAGACTTCCTCCACCCTTTCAAGCCCGAGCGGGCCGTGCAAGACGGTTCGCACCCGGATCGACGGTGGTGGTAACCGCACCTGGAGGGACGTCCATCCTCGGCCGCGAGGACGCCGATCCGCTCGTCGCCCACCGCGTTCTCCTAGCGGTCGCCGGCCGCGAAGAACGCAGCCGCGGCCGCCGCGTAGCCGGCGATCAGGAGGACGCCGCGGGCTCGGCTCGAGCGACCACGAACGAGGAGGGCCGCGGTGAAGACGACTGCGGCGCCGAGGACGGCGAGCTCGACGGGCCGGAAGGAGAGCGCGAGCGGCTCGATCGCCCACGCGAGGAGTGTGACGGCCGGAATGAGAAAGACGGCCACCTGCGCGCTCGAGGCAAGCGCGATCTCGGCCGCGAGCTTCAGCTTGCCGCCGTACGCGACGACCACCGCGCCCCCGTGCTCGGCGGCGTTCCCGACGATCGCGACGATGACAGCGGCGACGAAGAAGTCGCTCAGATGCGCCTTCTCGGCGAAAGTCTCGAGCGAGTGGACGAGCGTCTCGGCCACGAACGCGGTGAGGAGCGTCGCGGCCGCGAGCACGGCGAGCGAGACCGGGAGCGACCAGGCCTGCATCTGGGCCGGCTCGTCGGAGACGTGCAGGCGGTGATGGCGCCGAAGGGCGAGCCACGTGACGAGGAGGTAGACGAGGAGGAGGACGATCGAGACCGGGAGGGAGAGGACGGCGAGCGAGCGGCGGTCCGGATCGCCCGACAATCCCGGTACGGCGGGGATGAGGAAGAGGAGAGTGGCGAGGGCGACGAGCGCGAGCGACGTCCGGCTCGACTCTCGGTCGAGCTCGCCACGACCGCCGAAGAGGAGCGAGAACCCGAGGACGAGGAGGAGGTTCCCGACGACGCTACCCGTAAGCGAGCCGCGAACGACCTCGGTGAGGCCGTTGCTCACGGCGAGGAGCGCGATGATGAGCTCGGGAGCGTTGCCGAACGTCGCGTTCAGGAAGCCCCCGATCCCGGGACCCGTGTGGTGGGCGGCGTGCTCGGTCGCTTCGCCAATCAGCCACGCGAGTGGGATGAGCGCGGCGGAGGCGAGGACGAAAAGCGCCAACTCGCCGATGTCGGTGAAGAGATCGGCGAGGACGGTCCCGGGGGCGAGCGCGAGGAGCGCGAAGAGGGTGTTCCGGACCAAGGCCAGGCGGCACCCTACCGGCGGCCGCGACTACGATTCAGCCGCTCCGTCTCCCGCCGCCCGACCCACGTGCCGACCGCGCTCGACGCAGTCTTCTTCGACTGGGGCGATACGCTCTTCCACTTCGCCTACGACGACGCGCTCCTCGAGGCGGGGTGGGAGGCCGGGCTCGCGGCGATCGGACGCTCGGGCCTCCCCGCGCACCACGCGGCCGCCGCGCGCTTCCGCGAGCGCTACCTGCCTCTCCTCGGCGCGCGCGAGGATCACGAGTCGCTCGAGGAGGTGGAGTACCCCGCGATGATCCGCGAGCTCCTTTCGGGCTTCGGCGTGGAGCTCTCGGACGAGGAGCTCGCCCGCTTCCTGGCCGCCGAGCACGAGGTGTGGGAGCCGGCGCTCGAGAGCGGGACGGTCGGGCACGCGCTGCTCGACAGCCTCCGAGATCGCGGCCTGAAGCTGGCGCTCGTCTCGAACGCCAAGGACCCGACGTGGCTCCTCGAGGAGGACCTGCGGAGGATGGGGCTCGCCGAGCGGCTCGACGCCGCCGTCTTCTCGTCCGAGGTCGGCGTTCGCAAGCCGCATCCGGCGATGTTCGAGCGCGCGCTCGCCGCGCTCGGCGTCGAGCCCGCACGAACGCTCTTCGTCGGCGACAGTCTCTACGCGGACGTCTGGGGCGCGAAGAAGCTCGGGATGACGACCGTGCAGGCGCTTTGGTTCCGCGCCGACGACGACGAGCGGGGCGTCGAGCCCGACTACCGGGCGTTCACGCCGATCGACGTCCTGAACGTCGTCCGCCGGCTCGTCGGGGAGACGTAAGGGCACCGGCCGATATTGCCGGTTCTGGCAACAGAACGGCCGTCCCGACCACCCGATCTACACCGCAGTTCCGACGCTGTCAAGTCTTGCGGGCGCCCACCGTTTTCCCCACAATCCACACGATGCAGAGGCGACTGAGGGTCGTTTCCGACCTGCCCCTCCGGCCCCAGGACGAGACGGAATGTCGCCGTTGCGACGTCCACTGCGACAAGGTGGTCTACCCGGCGGCCTGTGTCGAGGGTGCGTGCCCGTTCCTCTACGCGTTCTCCGAGCACGGACGTACCTTCGTCGGCTGCATGCAGAAGATCTACGAGGTGGAGATCGACCTCGAACTCCTGACCGAGGCGCAGGATGCGAAGGTGGGATTCGGCGCGGTGAAGGCGCAGCGCCAGCCGCTCCCGATGTGCCGGGCGGAGGTCTCCCCCTGCTACGAGCACCGCCACGGCGAGATGGGGTGCGTGAACCCCGAGTTCTACGAGCTGCCGCACGGGCGGCCGTCGTTCCGGGTCATCGCGCAAGCTCCTTCCGACCGCGACCCCTGACCTCGAGGAGCACGCCTCGGCGTCCTACGTGCGCGCGCCCGCGGCGCGCGCGTGGAGCTCTTTCAGCTTCCGCACCTCGTCGACGTCCGGCCCCCGGCCGTCCTTGCCCGGAACCTCGAGCACGCACGGCAGGCTCTGGAGCCGCTCGTTTGCGAGGAAGACGCCGAGCTTCTCGCCGAGGACGCCCTCGCCGATGTTCGCATGACGGTCGCGGTTCGAGCCGAGCGGGTCGCGCGCGTCGTTCGCGTGGAGGGCGCGGAGTCGATCGAGGCCGATCCGCTCGTCGATCTCGTCGAGCGTCGCGGCCAGCGCGGCCGCGTCGGTGACGTCGACTCCGGAGACCCAGAGGTGGCACGAGTCGAGGCAGAGCCCGAGACGCGGGTGGCGAGCGAGCCCGTCGAAGATGGCGGCGAGCTCCTCCACCGAACGCCCGATCGTGCCGCCGGCGCCGGCTGAGTTCTCGACGAGGAGCCAGGTCTCGTCCGAGCAGCATTCGAGCGCTCGCTCGAGCGCGGGAAGCGCGCGCTCGAGACCCGCCTCGAGCCCTGCGCCGAGGTGGGAGCCGACGTGGAGGACGACGTCCGCGCCGATCGCGCACGCAACCTCGGTCGTGGTCAGGAGCGCCTGGACGGACTTCTCGTAGATCGCGTCGTCGGAGGCGGCGAGGTTGATCAGGTAGACGGCGTGGCAGAGGGCGGCGCCGATCCCCGCCTCGGCGCATCGATCCCGGAAGCGCTCGAGATTGGCCGGATCGTGGTGCGTCGGCCGCCAGGCGCGAGGGCTCTGCGTGAAGACCTGGACCGCATCGCCGCCCATCTCCTCGACGCGGTCGATCGCGGTGTGGATCCCGCCCGACGTCGAGACATGGGCGCCGAGGAGCACGCCGCTACCCTAGCCGCGTGTCCGTCCGGGTCCGCTTCGCCCCGAGCCCGACCGGGTTCCTGCACATCGGCGGCGTTCGGACGGCGCTCTTCAACTGGCTCTTCGCGCGCCACGAGGGCGGGCAGTTCCTTCTTCGGGTCGAGAACACCGACCGAAGCCGCGAGGTCGAGGAGTCGGTCGACCAGATTCAGCGCTCGCTCGCGTGGCTCGGCCTCGACTGGGACGGGGGGGTCGCCTTTCAGCTCGACCGGCTCGAGCGCCACCAGGACGTCGCGAGGCGCCTGCTCGCGGAAGGTGCGGCCTACGAGGACGAGGGCGCGGTTCGCTTCCGCATGCCGGACGAGGGGACGACGAGCTGGGACGACGTCGTCCGCGGGCGGATCGAGTTCCCGAACGAGAAACTCGAGGACGTCGTCCTCCTCCGCTCGGACGGCCGTCCGACGTACAACTTCGCCTCGCCCGTGGACGACATGGACGATGCGATCACGCACGTCGTCCGGGGGGAGGACCACGTCTCGAACACGCCCAAGCAGATCCGAATCCTCCACGCGCTCGGTGCGCCGCCTCCTGCCTATGCGCACCTCCCGAACGTCCTCGGGCCGGACGGCCGGAAGCTCTCGAAGCGCCACGGCGCTGTCTCCGTCGAGGAGTTCCGTGCCCAGGGCTACGTGCCGGAGGCGCTCGTCAACTACCTCGCGCTCCTCGGCTGGAGTCTCGACGAAACGACGACGGTGATCGCACGGGACGACCTCGTCGGCCACTTCGCGCTCGAGCGGGTCGGCGCGAGCGGCGCGATCTTCGACTACGACAAGCTCCGCTGGTTGAACGGCGTCCACCTCCGCCGGCTCGCGCCCGGCGAGTACGCCGAGCGGCTCGTCGCCTACCTTCGGGAGACCGGGTTCGGTGGCGACGCGAAGATGGTTCGGGCCGCCGTTCCCCTCGTTCAGGAGAAGATCGCGACGCTCGGTGAATTTCCGGCGTTTGCGGGCTTCCTCTTCGCGCCGGTCCGGCCGGACCCTGCGCTCGTCGACGGCTCGGCGCCGCTCCTCGCCGACGCGCGCGACGCCCTCGCCGCGGTGGAGCCGTTCACCGCCGCACGGATCGAGGCCGCCCTGCGCGACCTTGCGGATCGGCTCGGGCTGAAGCCGCGGCAGGCGTTTCAGCCGATCCGGCTCGCGGTCACGGGGTCGACCGTCTCCCCCGGGCTCTTCGAGAGCATCGAGCTACTCGGCCGCGACGAGACGCTCGCCCGGCTCAGCGCTGCGTCCGGAGCGGCCTGACTCGCGTTTCGGGCGAAGTGGCGGTCGAGTGCCTGCTCGAACGTGCGCCAGGCTCGCCGGCGAAACTCGCGCGTCGGCCGGGATAAGAGCGCTACCAGTGCGGTCCGCAGGAAGGCGTTCCCCTCGTCGGCTTTCTCGCTGGCCATTTCCCGGTGTGCCGTACGCGACGGCGTCGTTTTCGCCGAAGTAGAAACGCGCCCGTCCCTCCCGGGGTTACGGCCGGAAGAGCACGAAGCCGCCCGCGAAGAGCGCGAGTCCGGCCGCCCAGAGCGGCCACGCCGCGAGCACGGCACCGGCCGTGAAGAGGAGCGCGCCGAAGACGACGAGCGCGGTTCCCGCGAGCGCGGTGGGCGACACGCGGGTGGTGCCCGCCGCGCGGCCGTCCTCGGGAGGATGGTGGTTCTCGGCGAGTTGGAGCGGATAGCGCTCGAGAGCGCGAAGGCGGGCGAGGCGAACGCGAAAGAGGGCTCCGCGCCACTCGGGAACGAGGCGCTCGACGAGCTCGTCGTCCCCCTCGTCGAGCGCGGCTCCGATCTCCGCCGTCGCGTCCCTCGCCTGATTCAAAGCCGCGACGAGCTCCGCATGCACGCTCTCGTCGCCGGCGGGTGGGCGGATGCCGATCGCGAGCTCTCCGCCCGCGTGGAGGCTGTACTGAAGCGAGGGAAGCTCGTCACGAGCTTCGAACGCGATCCGCTCGACCGGAAGCTCGGCCACGCGCTCGAGCCGCGCGAGGGCGCTGCCGAGGCGCTCCCAGAGGTCGGCGACGGCCGTCGCGTAGGCCCGTCCCTCGCCGCTCCGGACGGCTCGCTCCATGAGCCTCGGATCATAGCCCGGTACACTCGCCCGGGATGCACGGCGAGACCCAGTCGGCGGTCGTCGTCGCCGACGACGATGCCGGGATCCGGCTCGTCTGCCGTGTGAACCTCGAGCTGGAGGGCTACCGAGTGCTGGAGGCCGCGACCGCGGAGGAGCTCCGCCGCGTTCTCGCCGCCGAGGACGTCGACGCCGTCCTCCTCGACCTCCATCTCGGGTTCGACGACGGTCTCGCGCTCGCGCGCGGCCTGCACGCGAGCCACCCCGACGTGGGGGTCGCGATCTTCACCGGCAGCATCCAGCGGCCCGAGGAGGCAGCCGAGTTCGCCGACGACTACCTCTCGAAGCCGTTCACGCTCGACGAGCTCCGCGACACGGTTCGCCGGCTCGTGGAGCGGCGTTAGGCCGGCGGGGGAGCGGACGGCGAGCGGGCAGGCGCCGGTTCACTGCTCGCGAGGCCGCGCTCGTGGCGGACATGCTCGCGCCAGCGCACGGTTCCGAGCATGAGCGCGATCGCCGTGAAGCCGACGCCGACGTTCACGAGCGCCGTCGCAAGCTGCATGCCGACGCTGAAGGAGAGCACCGCGCTCGACGAGGCGTAGCCGGCGAGCGCGAAGACGAGGACCGCCTGCTGCGTCCCGGCGCCGCCCGGGGTGAAGGGGAGCGTGGTGGCGAGACCGCCGACGACGAGGACCGCGAGGACGCTACGCGGCGTCGCCGGAATGTGGAAGGCCTCGAGAAAGAAGAAGACCGACGCAACGCGGAAGGCCCAGGAGAGGGCCTGCCAGGAGACCACCCTCGTCACGAACGCGTGCCCGTCCCCGAGGATCACGAAGCCGCGCATCACTTTCTCCTTGAAGGCGACGACGTGCCGCGACGCCCATGTGACGAAGAGGATCGCGCCCGCGAGGAGGAGCGAGAAGAGGACGGCCGCGAGGCGCGGGTGCTCGACCGCGAAGGACCAATCGAACGCGGGCAGCGCGGGGAGGTCCGGGAGGCCCGGAAGGAGTCCCTGCTGGAGGGCGACGAGGAAGAGGAGCGTCCCGAGGACGAAGTCGAAGAGCGTCTCGACGACGAGCGTCGAGGTGAGCGTCGGATACGAGGACCGCTCCACGCGGTGCTTCGCCAGGTAGAGCTTCACGAGATCGCCCCCGCGCGCCGGCGTGATCGCGTTCACGCCGACGCCGGCGAAGTAGGCGCCGAAGACGCTTCGAAACGGTACGCGCGAGCTGGGATAGGCCGCCTGGAGAATGTTCTGCCAGCCGCGAACGCGCGCGACGAGTCGGAGCAGGTGGCAGACGATGGCGAGCGCGAGCGCCACCCAACTCACGGCTGCCAGGTGTCGTCCGAACGCCTCGAACGCGTCGACGAAGGCCTGAACGTCGTCCACGACCTGACGATAGCCCCGGCCACCGGCGCCCGCCACGGGCTGGGTCTTCCCCCCGGATGTGTCGGTCGTCCGCTTGGACGGCACGCGCGCAGCGACGTCGAAGACCGCAACCGAGGGCGACGAATGTGCGGAGCCCGCCGAGCGCCGCATCCCCGACGGACCCCGCATACGCATCTTCTCGCTGCGTGCGGGACGGAACCTCGCCCAAGGACTGGTCCCGCCCCCCCTCCCGTACGGTTCGACGGTGCTCGTCACGCCGTTTCTCCTCGCCTCGGCTCGAACGGCGTCCCCGGCGCGCGGGGCCCGTCACTACGAGCGCGGCATGTCGAGCACGTGCTGTCCGACGTACGCGAGCACAAGGTTGTTCGAGATCGGCGCCGTTTGGTAGAGGCGCGTCTCCCTGAACTTCCGCTCGACGTCGTACTCGGCCGCGAAGCCGAAGCCCCCGTGGGCGTCGAGGCACGCGTTCGCGGCCTGCCACGAGGCATCCGCGGCGAGGAGCTTCGCCAGGTTCGCCTCGGGCGCGCACGGCTCTCCCCGCTCGAAGAGCCACGCGGCCTTGTAGCGCATGAGATCTGCGGCCTCGACCGCAGCGTGGGCGCGGGCGATCGGAAACTGGACGCCCTGGTTCGCTCCGATCGGGCGCCCGAAGACGACGCGCTGGGAGGCGTACCGGGCGGCCTTCGAGACGAACCAACGACCATCCCCGATGCACTCGGCCGCGATGAGCACGCGCTCGGCGTTCATCCCGTCGAGGATGTATCGGAAGCCCTTGCCCTCCTCGCCGACGAGGGCGGCCTCCGGCAGCTCGACGTCGTCGAAGAAGACCTCGGTGGTGGCGTGGTTCATCATCGTCTTGACCGGCCGGATGGTGAGCCTCTGCCCGGCGCGCCGCATGTCGACGAGGAAGACGGAGAGCCCCTCCGTTCGCTTCGTCACCTTCTCGAGCGGGGTCGTTCGGGCGAGCAGGAGCATCAGGTCCGAGTTGAGCGCACGTGACGTCCAGCTCTTCTGTCCCCGGACGACGTAGTCGCCGTCGCTTCTCGTCGCGATCGTCTTGATGCGCGTCGTGTCCGAGCCGACGGTGGGCTCGGTCACGCCGAAGGCCTGGAGCCGAAGCTCGCCGGACGCTATGCGAGGAAGGTAGCGCTGCTTCTGCTCCGTGCTCCCGTAGCGCAGGAGCGTCGCCATCGTGTACATCTGGGCGTGGCAGGCGGCCGCGTTTCCGCCCGACGCATTGATCTCCTCCAGGATTACGCTTGCCGCGGTGAGGCCGAGCCCGGCGCCCCCGTACTCTTCGGGGATGAGCGCGGCGAGCCAGCCGTGTTCGGTCAGCGCCCGCACGAACTCCTCCGGATACCTATCGGGCTCGAGCTGGCGCCAGTACGCGCCCGGAAAGCGTGAACAGAGCTCGCTGACGGCCGCCCGAATCTCCCTGTACTCCTCCGGCTGTGAGAAGTCCATTACGTCGCGTCGCGGCGCGCCGGGCGTTGATCGGCTGTGCCGTCTCCGGCAACCGTATCGCCAAGAGCCTCGGGCGGCCACCCGCCCGCCATCGCTCGAGGAAAGCGGTCGACGAGCTGCAGACGCCACCCGAACGCGTGCTCGTGGCATCTGGTGATCTCATACCCGGTATGCGCGCGGTGCTCTACGACGGCTTTGAGCAGCCGCTGCGGGTCGAGTCCGTTCCGGACCCGGAGCCGCCGCCGCACGGAGCCGTCATCCGGGTCGAGGCGACCGGGCTTTGCCGAAGCGACTGGCACGGCTGGATGGGCCACGATCCGGACATCACCTCGTTCCCGCACGTGCCCGGCCACGAGCTCGCCGGGACGGTGGAGTCCGTCGGTCCGGAAGTCGGCGGGCACGAGCCGGGCGAGCGCGTGACCGTTCCCTTCGTGTGCGCGTGCGGCGCCTGCGAGCAGTGCGCGCGCGGCGACCACCAGGTCTGCGACCGCCAGCGGCAGCCCGGCTTCACGCACTGGGGCTCGTTCGCGGAGCTGGTCGCCGTGGACTGGGCCGACGTGAACCTGGTCACGCTGCCCGACGACCTCGACGCCGCCGCGGCCGCCAGCCTCGGGTGCCGCTTCGCCACTGCCTACCGCGCCGTGCTGCAGGTCGGCCGGGTGCGCCCGGGGGAGTGGGTGGTCGTGCACGGCTGCGGGGGAGTCGGGCTGAGCGCGGTGATGATCGCCGCGGCGGCCGGCGCCCGCGTCGTCGGCGTCGACGTGTCACCGTCGGCGCTCGAGCTGGCGGAGGACGTCGGTGCCGAGAAGGTCCTGCCTGCCGGAGATCCCGACGCCGTCCGGGAAGCGACCGACGGCGGCGCCCACCTGAGCCTCGACGCGCTCGGCGCCGAAGCGAGCGCCGTGGCCTCGATTCTCAGCCTGCGCAAGCGGGGCCGTCACGTCCAGGTAGGCGTCGTCCCGCACCCGGCGAACGTCCCGTTGCACCGGGTGATGGGCTGGGAGCTCGAGCTGCTCGGCTCGCACGGGCTGCCTGCGCACGCCTACCCGGCGATGCTCGATCTGGTCGCACGCGGGAAGCTGGAGCCTCGCCGGCTCGTCACGAGAACGATCGGCCTCGAGGACGTCCCCGCTGCGCTGACGGCGCTCAGCGCGAGCTCGCCGACCGGCGTCACCTTGATCGATCCGCGCGACGTGGCCGCTCGACCGCCTCGATCGTCTGCGGCAGGACTTCGACGAGGTCGAACGAGCCCCGAGGCGACCGAAGCGCAGATTTCGATCCGAGTGGCGAGCGCGGCGGATGCGCTCTCCTTCGGAACCCTCCTCCACGCGTTCAACGTCGAGTTCGGGGAAGCAACACCGGACGCGGCGGTAATCGCGGAGCGGGCTACGCCCCTCATCGAAAGCGGCGAGATGACCGTGCTCCTCGCGGGGGGCGGCCCGGACGGGTTCGCCGAGCTTCGCTTCCGTCCCTCTCTCTACACGGGAGCGCTCGATGCCTACCTCGAGGAGCTCTACGTCGTCCCCGAACGCCGCGGGCGCGGGCTTGGCCGAGCGCTCCTCGAGGCAGCGATGGATAACGCACGAGAGCATGGCGCCGCTCACATCGACCTCGGGACGGGCGAGGAGGACGTCGCCGCGCGCTCCCTCTACGAAAGCGCCGGCTTCACCAATCGGGAAGGGGGACCGGCGGGGCCACGGATGCTCTACTACGAGCGAGACCTCTAGCGGATGTGAGGATCCGAAGCGCTCGAAGCGGGGAAGGCGACGTCTTGCGCGAGATCGCGCTCTCGGCGAAGTCGCACTGGGGATACAGCGAGGGGTTCCTGGAAGCGGCACGCGGGTCGTTGGCGATTCCCGACGCGGCGATCGCTGCCGGCCGCGTCTTCGTGCTCGAGGACGACGGGCAGGTCGTCGGGTTCTTCGGGTTCGAGGGCGAGCCGCCCACGGGCGTTCTCGAGTGGATGTTTCTGTTGCCGGCCCACATCGGTCGCGGCGCCGGTCGCCTCCTCTGGACGGAGGCGCTCGAACGCGCACGCGCGGTCGGTTTCCGAGAGCTCATGATCGAAAGCGATCGCTACGCCGAGGGCTTCTACGCGCACATGGGTGCGACGAAGGTGGGGGAGTCGTCTTCGCCGGTCGATGGTGCACCGTTGCCGGTATTCCACGTCCGCCTGGAGGAGTGAGAGTCTGCCTCCTTCCGCAACATGATCCGATCGTCCTCGCCAAGAAGGTGGGGACTCTCGACGTTCTCTCCGGCGGGCGCTTCCTGGTCGGGATCGGCGCCGGCTGGATCGAGCTGGACGTGAGACGAGTTGACTTCTCGCTCGGTCCCATCTCGGGTCCGGCACCCACTCGCCGGCTCGAGGAGCTCGCGTAGCTGACGCGGTTGGTCGTCGGGTAGATCAACGCGCATCGCAGGCCGCGGGCCGCTCTCCGGTTAAGGTAGCCGGCCATGGACGTCACGCTGAGCGCTCGCCCGACCTCGAGCGGCTCCCCAGCAGGGGGGTCGAGGACGGGTGGACGCCGGTCACGAAGCGGCAGCGCCAAGGTCCTGAAGGACCACGTTCCCGAGGTTCGAAACGAGGCGATTCGCGCTTTCCGCGACCGCCACCTGGGCCTTCGCGTCTCTCCGGTCGCCGTCGTCATTGCCGCCTACAACGAGGAGGGGTCTGTCGGGCGCGTGCTCGAACGGATACCGCCGACGGTCCTCGGACTCGATGTCGACACGATCGTCGTCGACGACGGAAGCGTGGACGCGACCAGCGAGGTGTCGCTTGCCCACGGAGTCCTCCTGGCCAGGCTCGCGCGAAACTGCGGCCACGGAATTGCGCTCCGCGTCGGCTACGAGCTCGCTCGGGATCACGGCGCACGCTACATCGTGACGCTCGATGCCGACGGTCAGTGGGATCCCGGCGATATCCCGAGCGTGCTCGAGCCGTTGCTCGTCGACGAGGCCGACTTCGTCATCGGCTCGCGCGTGCTTGGCGGCGCGGAGACGGACGATCGTCTACGGCAAGCCGGTGTGCACGTTTTCGCCGCCCTGGTGCGCCTCCTGACGGGCGTCGTCGTGACCGACACCTCGAGTGGGTTACGTGCGATGCGCGCCGAGGTAACCGCCTCGGTTCGTCAGGACCAGGTCCAGTACCAGACCGCAGAGCTCCTCATCGGCGCGATCTACCAGGGTTACCGCATCGCGGAGCGCCCCGTCGTGATGCGCAAGCGCATCGCCGGGGAGAGCAAGAAGGGTACGAATCTCCTGTACGGGTTCCGGTATGCACGAGTCATCATCACGACGTGGTGGCGCGAGCGTCGCGCGCGCAAGGGCATGCCGCGCACGAGCGAGCTCGGTCTCCGGTGACGCCGGTTCGGTATTCGAAGGCGGCGCTCGCCGCGACGGAGACGGACGATCCGGCACCGCGGATCGGCCGACGCGGTTGGCGTTGGGAACCGTCGCCGGCGCCCCTCGCCCGAGTGCTACCCGCGCTTCGCGGGCTCGCGTTCGCCGCCGCCGTGGCGATCGTCGTCACGATGGCGGTGCGCGCCGCGCGAGACGTCGACGCGCGCGATCTCGTCTGGTGGCCGCTCCTGCCCGCCTTCGCCGCGGCCGTTGCGTGGTGGCTCCTCCTCGCCCGGGGCTGGACGCTCCTGCTGTCCGGTCGTTCGCGGCGGCGTGACATCAGCACGTGGTGCCGGACGCAGGCCCTCCGTTATCTGCCGGGCGGAATCTGGGCGCCGGCGTCGCGAGCGGTGATCGTCCGCGGGAGCCTCGTCGACAAGGTGGCGACCGTCGCCGCCGAGAACGTGACCGCCCTTTGCGCCGCGCTTTCGATCGGCGGGGTAGCGCTGGCGGCAGCTGGTGATCTTCGGTGGCTCCCGTTGGCGCTCGTGATTGCTGCACCGCGACTCGCCTCGGGCCTCGTAGCGACACGGACCCGCATCACGCCTCAGCGAACGGTGACCGCGACCGCTTGCTACGTCACGGGATTCATCGCCTACGCGCTCGCGGCGGTGCTCGTCCAGACGGCCGTTTCCGGGCTCGAGGAACCGCTCGCCGTCGCCGGCTCCGCCGCTCTTGCCTGGGGCGCCGGCCTCGTGGTCGTCATCGCGCCGAGCGGCCTCGTCGTCCGGGAGTTCGTCTACGTCGCGCTTCTCTCGGCTACGTTCCCGAACTCCGAGTTGGTGGCGGCCGCGGTCATCTTGCGAGTCGTGACGGTCCTCGCCGAGCTTGCGGTTCTCCTCGTCGCCGGACGTCCGACGCTCCAGCCACGCGCCGGTTAGTGTCGCGGTTGGCATCAGCTACCAGGGGGTTCGTGTGCAAATACTGATCTTGGGCGGAGACGGCTTCTGCGGGTGGCCTACATCACTCCACCTCTCACAGCGTGGGCACGACGTGGTCATCGTCGACAACTTCGCCCGCCGAAACGCCGACATCGAGCTCGAGGCCGCGTCCTTGACGCCGATCTCCCCGCTCGGCACGAGGCTCGCAGCCTGGAAGGAGCTCACCGGGCACGAGATCGGATTCCATCGGCTGAACGTCGCCGAGGACTACGCCGAGCTCCTTGCCCTCGTCGCCGAGCTTCGACCCGACGCCGTCGTCCATTTCGCCGAGCAGCGTGCGGCCCCGTACTCGATGAAGAGCTCGTGGCACAAGCGGTACACGGTCGACAACAACGTCAATGCGACGCACAACCTCCTCGCCGCGATCGTCGAGGCGGACGTCGACGCGCACATCGTCCACCTCGGGACGATGGGCGTCTATGGCTACGGCGCCGCCCCGGGGGTGAAGATCCCCGAGGGCTACCTGCGCGTCAAGATCGAGGCCGAGGACGGCAGCGAGGTCGATCAGGAGATTCTTTTCCCGGCGAACGCCGGCAGCGTCTACCACATGACAAAGACGCTCGATCAGCTCCTGTTCGCCTACTACGCGAAGAACGACGAACTCCGGATCACCGACCTGCACCAGGGGGTCGTGTGGGGCACGCAGACTGCGGAGACGAGCCGAGACGAGCGACTCATCAACCGGTTCGACTACGACGGCGACTACGGGACCGTGCTCAACCGGTTTCTGATGCAGGCGGCGATCGGCTACCCGCTCACGGTGCACGGCACGGGCGGCCAGACTCGCGCCTTCATCCACATTCAGGACACCGTTCGCTGTGTTCAGCTTGCGGTCGAGAATCCGCCCGACCGCGGAGAGCGCGTGCGGATCTTCAACCAGATGACCGAGGCACACCGTCTCATCGATCTCGCGAACGTCGTCGCGCGGCTGACCGGCGCCGAGGTCGATTTGCTCGAGAACCCGCGTAAGGAGGCGAGCGACAACGACCTCTACGTCGAGAACCGGCACCTGCTCGAGCTCGGCCTGCAGCCGATCACGCTCGAGGAAGGCCTCCTTCGCGAGGTCACGGAGATCGCCGAGAAGTACGCGTACCGCTGCGACCCCGACAAGATCCCTTGCAGTTCCCTCTGGGTTCGGCACCGTCCACGCATGCACGTCCCACGCGAGCCCGTCGCTGTTCTGTAAGCCTCGCCCCGCGTCTTCGTCGGCGCTGCGGAGAGCTTCAGTGCCTGCAGGACGTAAGTACATCCCAGCGCGGCGTCCGGCCGACGAGCCGGAAAGGACGGTCGAGCTTGAGGACGCTTCCGGTTCCTGATCCGGACGCCTTCGGGTCGACGCGGAAGATGACGCCCGGCGGTCTCGCGACATTCGAGACGTCACGTATGTGGAGGTGGAGCGTCCAGGCGACGAGGGGGACTTCGAACGCGCCGGTGAAGACGTCTCCGCAGGCGAGAACGCGCTCGCGGCCGCCCGCGAGCTGCACGGCATCGTCGAGCTCGACGGGCAGCTCAGCCTGCGAGCGGACGCGCTTTTCGCCCGCCTCCAGCCGCTCGAGCGCGCGTAGGGCGGCGGGAACGAGGGTCGCGAAGACCGCGAGCGAGGCCGCGAGGGTCGCCGCGAGCATCGGGACGGGCCGTTTCCGGAGTCGCTCGAGAGTGGTGCGGGCTCCCTCGGCCACGCGAGCCGCGCCGACCCCCGCGAGGACGCACACGGAAGCGGCGGCGGGCACGAGATAGCGCGGGTTCCCCGTGTACCCGACCTCCGCCATGACGGCGACGATCGCGACCCAGGCAGCGCAGCCAAGAGCGAGGACGAGCGTCGCTGCCTCGCTGCGTCTACGAGCGAAGGCGACGGCCGCGACGGCGAACGCGAGGGCGGCCAAAAGCTGGATGGGGCGGAGCAAGAGCTCCTCGCCCTGGCGAAGCACCTCGAGCGCAGGACGCTCGGCGAGCGCCGGGCGCCCGGGCAGCGGCTGCTGCGCGCGAACCTGCGAGCGGAGCGGGTCGCCAGCCGAAACGAGGTCGGGGCCCAACCACAGCACGGGGACGAGGAGGAGAAGCGTGGCGACGAGATACCGCCTCGCCGGGTCGCGGCGCCAGACGTAGGCGCCGTAGAGGGCGAGGAAGGGCCACATCTCCGCCCTGATGAGCGCGGCGGCGAACATGAGTCCGAAGGCGGCGACGCGACGGCCGTCGAGGTGGCGTTCGAGGGCGAGGAGCACGAAGGCGGCGAGCAGGAGCTCCGACCACCCTCCCGCGACGAGCGCGAAGAAATCGGCGACGAGGAGGACGCCGACAGCGGCCACGAGGCCCGCGAGGACGCTCATGCTCCCGGCGAGGCGAGCCGCGACTCGGTAGGCCATCACGACGGCGACGAGCGCGCCGGCGCGAACGACGAGGAGCCAGAGGGTGGGCGCGTGGTCGCCCGCAAACGAAAAGACGGTCGTGAAGAAGACGGGCAGGGGCTTCCACGAGGGACCGTTGTCGGTGCTGAGATCGAGCTCCGCGATCTCGCGTCCCCAAATGATCCACGCCCACGGGTCATAGCCGGGCGAGGTGGGGTAGAGGAGCGAGAGCGCTGCGATGATCACCAGCGCGCTCAGAGCAAGGATCGACCGGTGGAGGCGCCGGCTCCGATTCGCGCGGGCGAGCACGGAAAGGTTTCGTTCCCGGGCTGGTGGCGGCCGCTCCACCGTCCGTGCCCTCGCGATCCCGGTCCTCGCCGGCACGGCAGGTCGAAGACGCCGCCCGAAGCGGGGAAGAAGCGCGGCTGGCCGTGCGCCTCCGACGAGCAAGGCAGAGGGAAGAAAATCAGTCCAGGTCGTCACGGGCGCGCCGACGTCGCGCCTCGTGGTCTCCGGCGCTCGCTCGTGTCCGCGCTTTGTTGCGGAGACGGACCGACGTCGGCGCGGAACGTCGGCCGAGGAGCGCCGCGCGATCGCGGTGCTTTCCTAGAGATCGATCCCGAGCTTACGCAGTTCGACGAGTGCTGCCTTGCGCCAGCGGATGGTGTCGGGTGAGAACGGGAGCGTGAACGGCATCCCGTTCTGCTTCCGAAGGGGCCTACCGTCGCGCAGGACGTGGTAGTGGCCGGGCGTTGGTTCGACCGTGAGGCCGGCTGCTTCCAGTCGGCGGATGAACTCTCGAACGTCCTTCCTCATCTCGTCGTGTCCTCGTCACCGCCGGCGGCGATGACCCTGACGCCTCCTTCGGCGGGAGCGCTCGTGAGATGGATCCGAGGCGTCGCGCATGGTGCTAGACGTCCTCCCTGATCAGCTCGATCGTCGAACAGTGGATGCCCCCGCCGTTCTTCTGGATCTCGTCGTACGGGATCCGGACGACGTCGACCCCGCGTCGTTCGAGGCGTTCAGCGGTGTAGGGGTAGCCGTCGCACATGATCACCCGGCCGGGGCTGATCGTGAGCGAGTTCACGGCCCAAAGCTCATCGGGGTGACACCAGATCGGCTCGATCCCGAGCTCGGGCAGGCGGGAGAGGAACCAGTACGGCAGGTCGCCGGGGTGCACCAGAGCCTTGTCGACGTCGACCATGGCGAAGGCGCCGTCGAGGTGGAGGGAGAATCCCGCCATCGGAACGACGACGAGCTCGATTCCGAAGTAACGGACGATCTCTTCGAGCTGGCGCGCTCCCTCGTCGTTGCAGCGAATCGACGTTCCGAACGCGGCGACTTTCGGCGTCAGCTTGGCAAAGGACCCGCCCTCTACGAGCCCGGTTCCGACGATCGTCCGGAGGATCGGCATTCCAAGCGACGCCACTGCCCGCGTCACGCTTTGCTCCTCGCCGCGTCGCATGCGCGGAGCGAGTCTCCCGACGACGGCCCCGCCGGGCAGGATGACGATAGGGTCCCGCGTGTACATCGCCTTCGAGTAGGTCGTACCGACGGGCTCGGCAAAATGGACGTCGACGCCCTCCACCGCGAGGATCTCCAGCAGCCCGTCGTACTGCTCGCGGACGAGCTCCGTATCGGGCGGCTGGTCGCTTTCCCAGTACCAGCCCTCTTCGGGGTCGACGAGCGCCCCGAGCGCGTCGTCCCAGCCGTCGGCGCTGATCTGCTCGAGCTCGCGTCCGGGCCGTCGCATCAACACTGCGCGGAGGCGGCCGACTTCGCTGTTCGCCCCCCAGAGCGCACCCCACACCCGCTCACGCTCCTCGCGAGCCTCGAACGGCGGCTCGGGAAGCGGCGGGAAGAGGCTCTGATGGTAGCTCGGCGGCAGCACGTCGCCGACGGAGGCTCTCTCGTCCTTCACCGCCGGCGGGCGGTCGGTGGGCGATCGCATCGAATCCTCCTTGTCCGGCCGTCCGTGGCGACGACTCTACATATCGCTCCGAGCGACGAATCTCGCACCCGGCTCGCGTCCCCTATCGTCTGGAGAGCACCTGCAGCTCTACGTCTACGGCGCGCCGGAGGCGAACGCCGCCTGCTGGGCCGGCTACCGCGATCCCTGACGGGACGTCGGGGGTCGGACCTTGCTGGCCCCGCCCCGCCCCCGACGGCTACCACTGCTCGGGCTGCTCCCCCACGGGATTACGGATGTGCCCGTTTTCGTCCCGCCGCAACGGCGGCCGAGCCGGGCGAGAGGTCGGTGCGGGGAAGCGGGGGCGCGGGTACGACAAGCGGCGGGGCGCCGCGCTTTCTCTAGCCGCGCGAAGCGGGACCTTTCCCAGCGTCAGCGGTGGGCACCTCCGGCTCTGCGACGTCGGACGCCTCAGCTTCGCCTGCCGTTGCGGCTTGCCGGTCCCCTTCCTCCGTCTGCTCGGCCGCCTCCGGAGGCGGGAAGCGTGCGTCCGCCGCGCTCGCTACGTCTTCCACCCTGGTCGCGATCTGACGGAGGTCGTGTAGTAGCTGCCTGCGCTCCTGCCGGATCGTCTCGGTGTCCGCGTCGAGCTCGCGCACGCGTGCCTCTGCCGCTTCCCGCAGGGCAGCGGCCTCGTCCTGCGTGTGCCGAAGGTGCTCGGCAGCCTCGTTTCGCGCTTGCGCGACGGTCGCCTCCGCCTCCGCCTTCGAGCGGTCGAGGATCTCGGCCGCCTCGGCGTCCGCGTTGGCAACCAGATTCTCTGCATCGCGCTTTGCGCGCGCGCTCGTCTCTTCCGCGTCCTGTCGCGCGGCGAGCGTGATCTGTTCGGCCGTCTCCCCGGCCCGGACGAGCATCCCCTTCGTCTGTTCGCCGACCTGGTCGAGCGCGTGCTTGACGGCAGCCTCGGGCCAGCGCTTCGCCTCGAGCTCCTGAAAGAACTCGCGGACGCGGCTCACATAGGCATCGACGGCGCCGCGGTCGTAACCGCGGACCGAAACAGGGAAGGAGACGTCGACGATCTCAGTTGGTACGCCTCGGCGTTCGGTCGAGGCTCGGCCGTCCTCGAGGGCGGCGGGCGTCGAGTCGGAATCCGGCTGGCCTGGATCCTGGGCTTCGCCGTTTGCCACGCCCGCGAGTATGACGCGAGAGGAGCGAATCTGTCGGGCGCCTCGAGCGAGGCGCTAGTCGTCGGGGGACGATCCGTCGCGGATGTCGGCAGAGGCCGACGTCTGAAGTCGCGCTGCGATGGAACGGAGATCGTTCAGTAGCTCACGGCGCTCGTCCCAGATCGCGTCTGTGTCGTTGCGGAGCGCACGCATCCCTGTCTCTGCCGCCTCGCGCATCGCTTCGATCTCTTCCTGGGCGCGCCGGACCCGGTCCGCTGCCTCCCGGCGGGAGTCGGCGAGGATCGTCTCCGCCTCGGATCTCGCATTCTCGGCGTACTCGTCGGCCTCGGCTTTCGTCCGGTCGGCTCTGTCGCTCGCGTTGACGACGATGTCCACCGCTTCCGCTCTCGCCTTGCCGAGCATCTCGTCGGCTTCGCGTTGCGCTGCGGCCGTGAGCTCCTCCGCCGTCTTGCGGGCCCGCTCGAGGATGTCGCTCCTCTCCGCCTCAGCACGCTCGAGCGCGCGGTCGATCGCGCTCTTTGGTGAGCGTGTTGCCTCGAGCTCGGCGATCACTCGATTCAGCCGGATGACGTAGGCATCAACGGCCCGGCGGTCGTAGCCGCGGGTCGAGACAGGAAAGGCGACATCGCGGATCTCCGCCGGGACGCGTCGGGGCTCAGTCAACTTCGACGCTCGTCACGCGACCGCGACGCGCACAGTCGTGGGTCGTAGGCACAGCCCCATCCTAGGCTCGCGTCTGGCGAGGAGCGAGCGATCGCGCTCCCATCGACGGTTCGGGCGCAATCGCTGCTTCACGAGCGCGTGTGCCGAAAGCGATGCGTCCCGCGCCGACGGCCCTTCTGCTCGCCTCGACGGACGCCGCCCGCGCACCCGTGCTACCGACGAACGCTCGTGAGAAGCCAGACTCCGGCCGCACGTGGGAATCAGGTCTCGGAGCGAGCTGGACCCGCACCTTCCGACGGCGCGCGAGCGGCTGAACGAGGGCGATCGGGAGCGCCGGCGGTGACCCTTGGCGGGCTCTCGCGGATGAAGTCGACCGAGTGGGAACTCGAGTGGGCCGGGACCGTCAGGGACGGCAACAACTGCGGCTACCGGGCTCCCGCCGCCCCCGCGCTCCTCTCGAAAAGATCGGCGAAGACGTCGGCGACGAGGCCGTTGAAGGAGCTAGGAAGCGCTCCGGTCGTATCGGCGAACTCGCGCAGATGGAAGAGGTACGCCTGCCACTCGTCGAGCCGCTCGCGGAACTCGGGTGCGCGTTCCTCGACGAGCGAGGCGATTTCGAGAAGGCTGTAGCGCGGCGACGCGGACGGCCGGGTCGGGCCCGGTCCCGCCGCTGGCACGTCCGTGGCCGGGGCCGCGACCAGAACGTCCAGCGCGGCCAAAGCCGGCTTCTCCTGCGGCCCGCGGACGCCGTTCGCTTCACGCTTCTCGCCCGGGGCGTTTTCCGCTCCGACGTTCAGCGCCTGCGCCCGGCGCCTGAGCGCCGCCTCTCCGGCCTCGCTCTCGCGCTTCCGCACGTTCAACGCCTCCTCGCCTGCCCGGGCCGCGGCGACCTCCCGCGCGCGTCCAAACGCCTCGCGCTCGCGGCGCAGCCGCTCCTCCGCCCGAGCGACGGCGGCCGCCCGCTCGTTCAGTTCGCGCTCTCGCACCTGCGCTTGCCTGCGGTCGCGTTCGATGCCTTCCTGCGTCTGGGCGAGGGCCTCCTCGCGTGCGGCGAGATCGCGCTCGAGCGCGTCCAGGGCCTGAAGGCGGCCGGCGAGCGACTCCTCCTGCTCGGTCAGGTGGGCTCGGGCCGACGTCAGCTCGCGCTCAACGGCTTCCACCCGGGAGGCGGCCAACTCGCGCTCATTCGCAGCCACCTCCCGTTCCCCGCGCAGAGCGAGCTCCATCCGCGCGACTGCCCGCTCCCGCTCGTCGATCTCGCGGCCGCGGGCGTCAAGCGTTGTCTCCTTCTCGACGAGAGCACCCTCCTGCGCCGAGAGACGGGCCTTCGCGGAGGCGAGCTCCCGCGTTCCGGCTTCCGCGCGCGCTGCAGCCAGCTCGCGCTCGCGGGCGAGCGCTTCCCGCTCGCGGCTCAGAGCCTCCTCCGCCCGCGCGAGCGCCGCCTCGCTGCCTCCCGCAGCAGCTTCTCGCGCCGCCAATGCGTCCGCCTGCCGGCTCGCGTCCTCCTCGCGGCGGTCGAGCTCGCGCTCGGCCTCCTTGACGCTCCTGGCAGCGACCTCGCGCTCGCGCGCGAAGGCCTCCCGCGCGTCACGAAGATCGTCTTCGGCGCGAGTGAGCGCGGC